>JANNJF010000622.1:0-4405 GCA_031405715.1 Gammaproteobacteria bacterium
CAGATCGGGAACTGGGTTAAGTCCAAGATTCCACGCCTCGCGCACCGATACGGCGACACCCTCAATCTTGTCGTAGTGGTTAATGTGCCGAGGCAGATTTCCGGGGAGCTCGAAAGGTACCGACCATGGCGTGGGCACAAACGCCTCCAACTCGATCCATCGCTCCACCTGATCCCGAACGAATGCCTCGATCTTACCCTTTACCTTCTCCGGCATGTCCGGGTGATGTCGGTAGTCGACCTGCTCCAGTTTCACTTCGGCCTGCCGAAAGAAGTACTCCACACGGACACCCAAAGCCTTGCCAAGCGCCAGCAGTACATCCGATGACGGCGTGGATTGGTCGTTCTCGTACTTCGAGATCGCCATGGCGGTAACCCCTGCGGTTTCCGCCAGCGCACGCAACGACAAACCAGACGCTTTGCGTGCCTGTTGAATGCGTTCACCGATCATAGGCCGTTCTCCAGTTTACAATACTTGACTTATTTATGTAGTTTTGTAAACTGTAGTCGTATGGTTGCAAATATGCAATCTTCTTCATAAATCTCTTTTCTAAACATAAGGTCGACACTGTGGCAACAAATCCCCCCAAAGGCGATGGGCACCGCAATGGCGCTGTAACTGGGCGCTCACAAACCCACAATCCCAAAACCGACGCCTGGGTAAAGCGCGACGCCAGTACCGGTTGGTCGGCAAGCTTTGATGGTCCCTATGAATGCGATTTTTGTTACGCCTTGGGTGCATGCATCAGTAACCAACGACGGTCATGTCTGTAACGCCACCGGCAGCGCCCACGGCCGCACTTTGCACCTTATATTTCATGACTTGACCCTTCTTTCCCTTGGAAGAAACGGCACTGAGTCGTCATTGGCAATAGTCAGGCCACGTGGCTTCTTCGTGAAGCGGTATGCTTCACGAATCGGCTTCACCTGCCAATCCACCAGGAGGTCAGTGCGACCGAAGTTCATGTGCAACTACCCGCCGATACTGTGCTCGCTGCTCCCGCACCACCAACGCCCGCTCCCGTTCCAACTCTTCGCGCAGCGCTTCTTCCGTCGGCAGATACAGCATGTATTTCGATGCGAACAACTGTCTATTCTCGTTGAGAACGGAATATTTCACCACGGTGTGGTCCTTCTCCGTGCACAGGATGATGCCGACGGTGGGGTTGTCGTCCGCGCCTTTTATCGTGTCCTCGAACAGCCGGACGTACATGTCCATCTGGCCGATGTCCTGGTGGGTCAGTTCGCCGGTTTTCAGATCGACCAGGACGAAGCATTTGAGGAGGTAGTTGTAGAACACGAGATCGACGAAGAAGTCCTTGGTCTCGGTGCTGATGCGCTGCTGGCGGGCGACGAAGGCGAAGCCCTTGCCGAGTTCGAGCATGAAGGTCTGGAGTTTGCCGATGATGGCTTGTTCGAGTTCCGCCTCGTGGAACGGGTGCGCGTCCGGGATGCCGAGAAACTCCAAGACGTAGGGGTCCTTGATGAAGTCTTGGGGTGCGGGTGCGAGCGGCGCGGTCTTTTGGTGCATTTCCTCGGTAACCGCCGCCTTGTCCCGGCTCATGAGCAGGCGTTCGTAGTAGAGGGAGTTGATCTGCCGTTCCAGGACGCGCACCGACCAATTTTGTTCAGCGGCTTCTTGGAGATAGTAGGCGCGGGCTTTCTCGTTCTCGACGCGAATCAACGCCTTGTAGTGGCTCCAGGTCAATTCTCTCCGCAGTGCGGAGAGAATTGGAAAACACCGATAGAACTGCCTCATGTTCCACAGACTCTGAACCGAATAGCCCCGGCCGAACTCGCCGCCCAGCCTTTCAGAGAGTCGCTGGATCAGTTGCGTCCCGTAACCCGCCCGCTCCTGCCCGCGTTGCTCCTCCTCGACGATCATCCGACCCACGTTCCAATAGGCCTCGACCATGGCGAAGTTGACGGCCCGGTAGGCGTTGGCGCGGGCGGTGTGGAGGATATCAGCGACAGTTTGGTAGAAATCTCTCCGTTGAGTCACCCCCTCTCCGCCTGGTGGGGGCGAGGCAATGCTCTTATGGACGTTGGCGGTCTTTCCTTTGGCTGTGGGTGTCTTCCTTTTCATATGCCTATCCTCGTTAGCCTGGCCTTCAAGGCCCGATCCGTTTCCCTGGCTTCATCCTCCAGCGCGTTCAATTCTTCCACAATCTCCACAATCGGTCGATACTCCCCGCCTTCGCCCGTATGGATGTAGCGGCTGGGCGAAACGTGTGGCCAGCCTCTGGGTGACTAGCTCGTCAGTCGCCGCCAATAGGTCGCGCGCCAGTAATACAGCACAGTGGTGTCCCGCAACGGATAGGAATCGGCGTAATCGATGTCGCGTTGCGGTTCCTCCGGGTTGTCGTGCGCCGGATCGAGGGGGCGCCAGTCGCGCTCGCGCATCTCGTCCTCGAAGGGTGCCCGGCCCTCGCCGCGGTGGCGCCGCTCCGCGGAGCCGAAGTCGGCGTAGTTATGCTGCGCCTGTTCCAAGGACACGCCGTTGGCGCTGCCCGGCATGTGCGGAAAACGCAGCTGCGCGAGATCATCCTCCCACAGGCAGATGGGGCATTTTTCGTGATGGCCGGGTTGCTGCCGGAACACCAGGTAGCCGCAACAGGGGCAGGGATACTTATGAGACACCATTTGCATATACCCACTATCGCAGTTTGCCGGTGAATTGCCAATTCAAGGGCGCGCGCCTTAGCCTGATACTACGTGCTGCAGGACGCGGAGCATGCGGCGAGGGCGGGCTCTCATCGCGGCGAGACCTATCGTCGGCTGCTCGCCGCCCACGGTCCGCAGCACTGGTGGTCCGCGAGCGCGGCCGGCGCTATCGCGGGGTCGCTCATCGCGCTTCGTCCTCACCCGCAGAGGCGTCACGCGGCCCATCGAGCCGCGCGACCAGCACCCGGTCGATGCGCCTGCCGTCCATGTCCACCACTTCGAAACGCCAGCCGCCCCAGTCGAAATGCTCGCCGATCGCCGGCACGCGCCCCAGGTGCGAGAGTACGAATCCGCCGACGGTCTCGTAGGCACCCGCCGCTTCGTCCGGC
Organism: Gammaproteobacteria bacterium; assembly: GCA_031405715.1. Taxonomy (GTDB): domain Bacteria; phylum Pseudomonadota; class Gammaproteobacteria; order Acidiferrobacterales; family UBA6901; genus JANNJF01. The sequence goes on from JANNJF010000622.1 coordinate 3,053, forward strand.
AGGCTCGGGACGCCGAGCACTTCCTTCAGTTCGTCCACCGCCAGCAGCCCGTCCATCAGCCAGGAGCCGTCCTCGCGCTGCATCAACCGGGATTCGGCAGCCAGTTCCTCCGTGGGCAAGGTCCCGACAATCGCTTCGAGCACGTCATGCAACGTGACCAGTCCCTTGATCTCGCCGTGCAGACCCGTCACCAGGACGACATGCAGGGGTGATGCCCTGAACAATTCCAGCAAGCGCAGTGGCGAGACCGACAACGGCACGCGCAGCGGCGGGCGCATCACGGCCTCAAGCTCGGGCGTGCCGCCGGCGAGCATGTGCGCCAGCAGATCCTTCGACTGCACAATGCCGACCACCCGGTCGAGGTTGCCGCGCGCCACCGGAAAACGGGCGTGCGGGTTCTCCCTCATCTCGCGGGCGTTGGCCTCAATCGGGTCGTCCAGGTCGAGCCACACGATCTCGCCGCGCGCCGTCATGAGTGTTACGATGGGCCGGTCGGCCAGGCGGATGACGTTCTTCAGCAGATCCCGCTCCTCCTTGAGAAACACGCCGACGCGCGCGCCTTCCTCGATCAGCGCCTGGATCTCGTCTTCGGTCACGGGCGACTCCGCAGATGGCCGGGCGCGCAGCAGCCGCAACACCGCGTTCACCGACCCACCCAGCAGCCACACTGCCGGATAGGCGAGGCGCGACAGCCAGCGCATCGGGGCAGCCACCAGGCACGCGATCTTCTCGGGGGAGAGCAGCGCCAAGCGCTTGGGCACGAGCTCGCCGATGACCAGCGACAGGTAGGTGATGCCGACGACCACGATGGTGGTGGCGATTCCTTCCAGGTAGTCCGCGACCAGCGGAAACCGCACCAGAAACGCCTTGATGTCGTCGGCCATCAACGCCTCGCCCACGGCGCCCGAGAGGATACCGATGAGCGTGATCCCGATCTGGATGGTCGAGAGAAACACGTTCGGCGAATTGTGCAGAGCGAGCGCCGCGCTGGCCTTGGCATTGCCCAGTCTTGCCCATTGCTGCAGGCGTGTGCGGCGCGCGGACACCACCGCCATCTCCGACATGGCAAAGATACCGTTGAGCAGTATCAACCCGACAACAATCAATATCTCCATCGCACGCCTCGCCTGGTTAAAACTGATGTGTGAGTACGCAGTTTACCGCATCGGAGGAAGCGCCACGAATCCGCCGGGCGGTTGTCAGGAACTTCTCCTGACCCAGGCGCACAGCGGTCAAGCCTCCGGTAACTAATGTTTCTACGACATCAACCGTTGGTGCATCTGTTGAGCCATGATACACAAGAACATCTGTATTACCAGCAAGGGATGATGTTTCTCGCGCCGCTGGAAATAC
>JANNJF010000623.1:0-2944 GCA_031405715.1 Gammaproteobacteria bacterium
GGTGTCGACCCCGCACTGGAAATCGACCAGCGTCTGCCACTCGGCACGGGTGGTGGCGGTGCAGAGGTCGAAGCACCCGGCCACTGAAATATATCTGTCCCATCGCGGCGTAGTGCAGATCGGCTGCGACAAGAACAACCTGTGGCAACTACGTGCCCCGGAGCCGGAGCTCGAAGCGGAGATGCTGCGCCACTTGCTGCTTTTCCTCGGCGCGCAAGAGGCACAGGCAAAGGCGCTGTTGAGCGCGGACGCGGGCAAGAGCGACACGCCACGTGTGAAGCGGGTGACCGACGATAATGGCATCCGCGTCCTGCGTATGGCCAGCGACATGGACACGGCCTGGCGCCGCGTGGGGCTGGCCATCGAGCGTGTCGGCTTTCTGGTGGAAGACCGTGATCGCACCAAGGGGCTTTATTTCGTGCGCGCCAGCAATGCCGTGAAAGAGGCCTTGTCGACGAAAAAAGGCTTCTTCTCCTGGTTCGGCGGTGGTAAAGAACCGCCGGCGGCGGAGCGCTACCAGATCAGCCTCGCCGCCCAGCCCGCCAGCGACAAGGAACCCGGTACGGACGTGCAAGTGTTGGATGCCGCCGGTGCCGTCGACACCTCCGCGGCGGGTAAACGTATCGTGGAATTGTTGTTCGAACAACTTAAATAAGGCGAGGTGACCGCCGCTGAACCCCAGACCCGGCATACGCTTCGCCTCCCTCGGCAGCGGCAGTCGCGGCAACGCCACGCTGATCGAGAGTGACGGCATCTGTGTCATGCTGGACTGCGGGTTCACGCTGAAGGAATTGACCCGGCGCTTGTGCCGCGCCAACGTCGAGGGCGCAGCATTGAGCGGCATTATCGTCACCCATGAACATGGCGATCACGTGCGCGGGGTGGCCGCCGCGGCGCGCAAATTCAAGCTGCCGGTGTGGATGACCCACGGCACCCTCAAGGCGGCCGAGGCCCAGTGTGGCAATCTGCCGGATGTACGTGTGTTCAGCGCGCACGAGCCGTTTGCCATCGGCGCCCTGGAAGTGCGGCCATTCCCCGTGCCCCACGATGCGCGCGAGCCGAGCCAGTTCACCTTCTCCGATGGGGACTGCCGGCTCGGCGTGCTGACGGACACCGGCTCCTCGACACGCCATATCGAGGACAACCTCAGCGGTTGCCACGGCCTGTTGCTGGAGTGTAATCACGATCGCGATATGTTGTTGGGTGGCGAGTATCCAGCATCCCTGAAAGAACGGGTCGGCGGTCCCCTCGGCCATCTGGATAACGACACCTCGGCGCAATTATTGGCGCGGTTGGATAATTCGCGTCTGCAACATGTGGTGGCGGCGCACCTGAGTGAAAAGAACAACACGCCCTATCTGGCGCGTGCCGCCCTGAGCGGGGCGCTCGGTTGCGGCGATTCCTGGGTGCAGATCGCCGATCAGGAGCAGGGCCTGGCGTGGCGTGAATTGCGTTGAGTCTCGTAGGCCGGGTTAGCGCAGCGTAACCCGACATTTCATCACAGACCAAGGTGGAGCAGCAAAGGTGCTTCCGCAGCAAAGGCGGGGTTTTGTTGGGTTACGCCCTTTGGGCTAACCCAACCTACGAAAGGAGATCTCCCCTGGCTCTCCCCCACTGACGTGGGAGAGGGGGCCGGGACGATCAAAGGCAAAGCGATTTCCGACGACGTCGATACTTGTAAGGTAAAAAGAGCTATGCACAGCGGTAAAAAACCATCCACGCCCGTACCGGCCAACGATCAACCGGTGATGGTGATCAAACTGCGCGGCTCCCCCGCGTTGTCACCCTTCCGTCACGCGCGCCTGATGGAAAAATTGCAGACTCTCGCTCCGGACATCGCCCAGGTGTATGCGGAGTACTGGCATTTTGCCGGCATCACCGCGCAACCGGGCCAGGACGACTTGCAGGTATTACAGCGCATACTGACCTACGGCCCGGCCCTGCCCGCGGAGCAGGGCGAGGGCGAGTTGTTGCTGGTGGTGCCGCGTATCGGCACGCTCTCTCCCTGGTCCACCAAGGCCACGGACATCGCGCGCCATTGTGGCCTGTCCTGGGTACGGCGCCTGGAGCGTGGTGTCGCCTGGCACGTACGTACCCACGCCGGCGCCGCGCTCACGCCAGCGCAGCGCGCGGCGCTGTTGCCGTTGATCCACGATCGCATGACCGATAGCGTACTGGACGAATTCGAACAGGCCACTGCGCTGTTTGAGGAAAACCGGCCGGCGCCCCTTACCCTGGTGGACGTGTTGGGCGGCGGCACGGACGCGTTGCAAGATGCCAACCGTGCCTTGGGTCTGGCGCTGTCGCCGGATGAGATCGACTATCTGGTGGACAACTTCAAACGTCTCGGGCGCAACCCGACGGACGTGGAATTGATGATGTTCGCCCAGGCCAATTCGGAACACTGCCGTCACAAGATCTTCAACGCCGACTGGCTCATCGACGGCAAGCGGCGCGAGCGCTCGTTGTTCGCCATGATCCGCAATACTCACGAACTCAATCCGCGCGACACCATCGTCGCCTACAAGGACAACTCATCGGTGATCCAGGGGTTTCGCGGCGCGCGTTTTTATCCCGATGCCCACAGCCATCACTACGCCTATCACGAGGAAGAGACTCATATCCTCATGAAGGTGGAGACGCACAATCACCCGACCGCGCTGTGGCGGATCAACCGGGACGGACGTTTCGCCAAGCTCTATCTGAAGCATTTCCCGATCTCCTTCTATTGAACCGGAGGAGGAAAAGTGGATGCCGGTCTTCCGCCCGCGCCCGTTCACACAAATATCCCTGAGGCCTCATAAGAATTGACGATTGTTTCCCCGGCCCGTAACGAAGACCCTTCCTGAAATAGCGGGTTTTTGAACGGGTTTAGCCACATGTCCGACCTTTCTTCCTATCGTGAAGCCGCCCAGACCTCGGCCGCCTGGCCGTTTGAGGAAGC
>JANNJF010000624.1:0-4991 GCA_031405715.1 Gammaproteobacteria bacterium
CAGTTAGAGAGCCTCTGAACAAGCCCCCTCTCCCCCGTGTATTTCGGGGGAGAGGGTTAGGGTGAGGGGGATTATCGTAGACTTTCCCCTCACCCTGTCCCTCTCCCAGTGGGAGAGGGAACGCAAGCTGAAGGTGTTTGCCACGTGTTCAGAGCTTCCTTAGCTCAACCCTAACTGCCGTAGCGCACTTTAGGCCGCAACGACTGCAGAACCCGCCGCACATCAATACCGGCGTACAGGGCGATGGACAGCGCGGCAACGGCGAACCGCTCATAACGCGGGTGTTCCAGGCGAATCAGCTTCAACATGGCCAAATCCTCTTTTATTGTTAATTCACCACCAGCGTCAACCCGTTGGCGGTGGAATGGTGCGCTAAGCTGTTAAGCAAAAACCTTGCCAGGCACCCCAGGGGTCCGCATAGTACGCCCCGCCGGATGTAAGGATCTCAACGATTCAAGCGACCAGGGAGCATGGGGCGCATACCACAGCCCAATACCGGAATACTCACCACCAGGACCGATTTCAAATGACACGCCGCTACCGACTGCCGACCCTATTCGCCGCCATGTTGTTCCTTATATCAATTGGCGGGACCGCCACCGCCGCCAAAACATCGGCGCCCGACACGCCGGCGCCCTCGCCCCGCCAGAAAATCGCCGATACGATACTCACCGGCATCCATCAGGCCACCTGGATCGCCGAGGGTAAGGGTCCGCACGTCATCTATATTTTTTTCGACCCCAACTGCCCGGCCTGCAACCAGCTGCATCACACCTTCCGTCCCTGGGTGGAACAGGGGGAGATTGAACTGCGATGGATTCCCGTGGGCATACTCATGACCACCAGCCTGGGCAAGGCGGCCGCCCTGCTGGAGGCGAAAGACCGGCTCGCGGCACTGGCGGAAAACGAAGCGAAGTTCAGCCGCGAAACCGGCTTCGGCGGCATCGCGGAAGAACCGCTGCCCACCGACGCCACCGTCAAGCAACTGGACAACAATACACGTCTGCTGAAACACACCATCAACATGGCGGTGCCGACCATGGTGTTCCGCGACAAGCAAAACAACGCGAACTATATTCAGAGCGCCCCGCCGGCGGGGCCGTTGAGTCAGATTGTGCGGGAAGTAAAATAGCCGGCGTCACCCGTCGCGGCTGGCCACCGACCCGGCCTGCATCTCAATTCCGCACGGGTAACCCGGCGTCCGGCAGACGGTAATCACACACCCCCTCCGGAAAGATCTGCGCCAATCGCGCCCGCTCTTCCGGCGTGAAGCTCACCGTGGCGTAGACACCGCGCGCCAACGCCGACGCAAGCGGCATGGTCTGACACTTGAAGATATCCCCCGCCATGTCACCGCCCGCCTGCACGCGTGACGTGGTATAGGGCCGGAAGATCCGGGTACAGGCGCCCTCGGGCTGGTGGTCGAGGACACCGTCCCAGACGTTATCGCCGGCGGCGAGGGTGCGGCCGGTCTGATCGAAACATTTATCGGTAGCACCCGCCGGTTTGTTACGCGCGATGCCGGCCCAGGGAGAGCGGCGCAGATTGTTTAGCCATTCATCCATCAGGGCCAGCGCATCGGTGGTCGGGTTGTACGGCGGCGCACCGATCCAGATCACCTGATTGCCGTCGCGCGCCGGGGTCTTCAGCAGGCGTGCGCGGGTGGCGAAGGACTGCTGGGTGTGGTGCATGTCGAGCAGCGGTTCGAGATACCAGCGCACGTCGATGATCGGGATATCGATCTTGCCGGTGAACACCTGACCGGAGGTATAGGCGGCGCGCATCGCGGCGAGGCTGCCTTGGGTGCGGGGCGCCGGGGTGACACCATCGTCCGGACTCAGGTTGATGTTCCGGCGATCCCACGGATCCAGCGTGGCCGGGTTGGCATCCGCCTTCCACGGGAAATTTTCCGTCACCATCTCGTGCTGCGCCTTCCAGCCACCGATGCGCGCGTTGAGATCGAGGAACTCCGCCTTGGTGATTTTACCGGCCACCAGCGCGTTGAGACCATACTGCACGCCTACGTTGTCCCAGGTGATGGGCGCAAAACCCGCGGCATCGACGCCGTAGATATTCTGCAGATCATTCCAGTAGGTCCACTTGATACCCGCAACCACCTCGGGCGGAAATTGATATTGCGCCAGCGCTTGAAAGTACAGGGGATTGGCGTAGGTCGGATTGAGCATGGACGTGCTGGGCATGCGCCAGGCCTCCACACACTCCGAACTGCCGGGTTCGCGGGTCCAGCTATTGGTCACGCTATCGCTGGCCACCAGCCCTTCGATCAGACTGCGCTCCGACCAGTTGGACCAGCGGGGAAAATCCCGTGCACGGGTATCGAAGTAATGCTCCAGCAGCTGACAGTCGAGCAAATAGGTCATCTGCGTCACCATGTCCGAATACGACTGCTGCGGAATCGCGGCGTCGATCAGACCGGGGTGATTTTGCGCAATGACGTATTGCTGCAGTGCGCCACCGGAGCCGCCCACGCCCACGGTATAGATCGGCTTGCCATAGATGACGCTGAAGTGCGCCTTCACCATCATGGCGGTTTCTTCCGCCAGCGTCAGGTTGTAGGTCGTGCCCGTGTCATTGCCGGAGGAATAGGCCACGGCATAGCCCTGGGACAGGCCTTCGTGCAGGAGCATGTGCTTCACAAGCGCCTCACCCTGCCAGTGACCCAGACCGATGACGCCCTGAAAGGCATAGATGAGTTTATGGTTCCAGGCACGGGTGTCGGGCTTGCTGTCGCGTCGCGGCATGGCACCCTCGGACGGGGCCAGCATGGCGATACCATATATGAACCGATTGATGGTGCCGCGCTCCAGACGCACCACATAGTCCACCACCCGGCCGTCGCTCAAGGTGGTGCGGGCCAGGTCCGCGGGACGCGCGGCGGGGTCGGGTAGCGGCTTGAAGCTGTTGTCCGTGGCGCGGTACCAATAATCTACCCGCGTCGGGATACTGCAGTCTTCGCTATAGCCCTGGATGCGACTGGTCTTATTGCCCCCCGCATCCAGGGCAAACACCGGAATGCCACGGGCGTCCTGATTGTCCACCTGCGGCTGACCCAGACCGGATTGTTCGGTGGTGCAGATAAAAGGGGTCTGCTGGGGGCCGGAGAAAATCGGACCGGTGGGGCCAATCTGGCCTATCCAAAAACGTGCGCCGGCGGACGCACGCCGCTCCGCATCGCTCAAACGACGCGCATCCCGCGCAGAAATTTGCGGCGCGCTGCCTGCGTGTTCCAGCTGTACGTCGCTACTGCGAGCGGCGAGACTCAAGGGCGTTAACGCCAGAGACCACACCAGACTGAGCCGCATAACCCGTTGGATAACCGTCATACCGCCCTCCATGGTAGCGGGGAATAGGCCCCATAGTAGATCGGCATCACCTTGGGCTCAACTATGCTGTGGCAAGACACCCATTTCACCAGGGCGGAGGTTGCACAACACCGTCCATCCCGGCAAAAACCACCGGGGATCGCGCAAAAAACTTGAAATCGCCCTGCGACTGACTTACCCTTAGTCGCCGACAAAACCGCTCAACTATTAACAAACACACACTCACCAAAAGGTAAACTCCCATGAAAAATCCATTGGATTCGATTGTTGGAACCATAGTTTCCGGATTCGTCATCACCCTCCTGCTGTACGTATTCGCGCGCAACTTCCTCGGCATTACCGGCTGATTCGCACGACGTACAAACGCACCACCTCTTTTAATAAAGAAAACTCTTGGAGCAAAACGATGGATCTCATCATTGACCGTTGGTTTCACATCCTCGCCGGCATCGTCTGGATCGGCCTGCTGTACTACTTCAACTTCGTGCAGGCCGTGGCCATGCCGAAGGCCAAGGCGGACAACACCGCCGGCGCCATCTCCAAACACATCGCCCCCCTGGCCCTGCTGTGGTTCCGCTGGGCGGCACTGGTCACCTGGCTCACCGGCGCCTACTACCTGGAACGTGCCAGTCACCTCGGCCTGGCCAATGCCTTCCTGCTACAGGGTGCCGCCGCCAAGATCGGAATCGGCGCCTGGCTCGGCACCATCATGCTGTTCAACGTCTGGGTGTTGATCTGGCCGAACCAGAAGAAAGTGCTTGGCATCGTCAAGGCCGACGACGCCACCAAGGCCAAGGCCGGGCGTATCGCGTTCCTGACCTCACGCACCAACACCATGCTGTCCATCCCGATGTTGTTCTTCATGGTGGCCGGACCGCACGGTTTGCCCATGTAATTCATCTGTATGGCTGCAAAAAAAGCCCGGTCCTTGGCCGGGTTTTTTTGTTGTGTCTCCAAGAAGTCTGGCAGTTGGCAATTTGCGTAAACTTGCGTTATTGTGCGGAAACACTAATATTTAGTACTTATCGTTGGCGCCCTGCTTGCAGGGCGCCTTTATGTTTTTGGTGGTGAAGAATCATGAACAAGTCATATCAGATGCCCGTATTCTCCCCCCTGCCCGTGGCCTTCGAGCGCGGTGCCGGCGCCTGGCTGTGGGATATCCAAGGGAAAAAATATCTCGATGCCTTGTGCGGCGTGGCCGTCTGTGGCCTCGGGCATGCGCACCCGGCGATCACGGCGGCGATCAGCGATCAGGCGGGCAAGCTGCTGCATACCTCCAACTGGTACCATATTCCACTCCAGGAAAAACTGGCGCAGGCCGTGTGTCAGATCTCCGGTATGGACAACGCCTTCTTCTGCAATTCCGGCGCGGAGGCGAATGAAGCCGCCATCAAACTCGCGCGCCTGTACGCTTACCAGCGCAAGATCCTGGACCCCTCCATTATCGTCATGGAAAACAGTTTCCACGGACGCACCCTCGCCACCCTGTCCGCCAGCGGCAACCGCAAGATCCAGGCGGGCTTCGAGCCGCTGGTACGCGGGTTCAACCGCGTGCCGTTCAACGATCTGGACGCAGTCAAGCTGGTGGGCGAGAACAACAACAATGTGGTGGCGGTGCTGGTGGAACCGGTACAGGGCGAAGGCGGC
>JANNJF010000625.1:0-2136 GCA_031405715.1 Gammaproteobacteria bacterium
CCCGGGCAACTCCGGCGGTGCCCTGGTGGATGCCAACGGCAATCTCATCGGCATCAATACCGCGATCTTCAGTCAGAGTGGTGGCTCGGTGGGCATCGGCTTCGCCATTCCCATCAGTCTGGCGAAGGACGTCATGGAACAGATCATCCAGCACGGTCGTCCGCTACGCGGCTGGCTGGGGATCGAGGGGCAGCAGCTCACCGCTGAACTGGGCGCCGCACTGAAGATACCGCCCGAGACCAAAGGCGTGGTGATAACCGGCCTGCTGCGGGGTGGACCGGCGGACCGGGCCGGCCTGCGACCGGGGGATGTGATCGTGTCCATCGACAACGACCTGCTGAAAGATGCGCGTCAGGCCCTGGGGCCGATCGCGCAACGCAAGCCGGGTGAAATAATCCGCCTGCAGATTCTGCGTGAGGGTAAACCCATGACGCTTGAGGCGAAGGCCATCGAGCGCCCGCCGCAGGCGCTGCGTAGCGAGTAGAGATTTCCCTCTCCGCTGTCTGGGTTGGTGAACTTCTGGATTTGCTCCTCTGTCCGCGGGACCCTTTCGACCTTAAGCAGGCTGTCCCCGAAAATCATCCGGTTGTCGAAGATGTCGTTCTCCATCACCCAATGCGGCGCGTGATACGACTTCTCCGCGTCTTCCAGCAAAATCCGCGGCTCCAGCTTCGGCCGAAGCTCCTTGCCAATTCAAGTGAGTTCGAGTTTTTGTTTTTTGGTCATTCGTTCCTCAACAGTTCAATGACATATGCGTGCCTATCTGATGAAAGCCGGATTGAGCCTCCCTCCAAAGGTTCAACCTGCACATAGTCGGAAAGCCGCCCTTGCTCAAATTTTTCAATAAAACGATGAACCAAGATGCGCATCAATTGCGACACGTCTTCAGGGCGGTGAGGAACGTTGTCGTTTCTTACAAGGGCATGGATGATATTCCCGAGATACTCGGGGCCTTCGTCACGCCTTTCAAAAAGTCCTCCGACCGCAATAGCGGCGCGCAATACCTCCGCGTAGCGCGAGAGATCATCTCGCCGCATAAATTCAAAATACAAGTCCAGGACGATTGATCCGAGGTACCGCTTTAGCCGTGGAGGTATATTCTCAGTGATCAAAATCGTGCGCAGACACTCTCCAAGGGCAAGGATGCTACTCTTGATGGGATTTCCATTCTCATGACTCAGGGATACGGCCTCCAATACGGCATTGGCCTGACTTGTCGGCAATTCCAGAACCTTCTGTATCCAATCGCACAGTGTCGGGTGTTGACACGATCTCGTAGAGCAGGGAGCTATATGGAGTCGGGAATTCAGCGTCCGGATCAATCTTTTGCGGATCGAAGTAGTAATTGCGGCATATGCGATCAGTGATGCTAGTGAAGTAATACAACCACATGTGCCATTGGATATTCTGGTCTATTGCTTCTGACACCATGATGTCGAAAAAGCGGATGCCTACGAATAGCGGGCATTTCCACTGGCCACGCTCGCGATAATCTTCGAGAGGCCCGTTATAATGATCACCTTCGGCGTTGTGATGCAAACGATCCAACTCCACAATCATCTGCTCGCCTATGGGCTGCCACACCCCCAACGCTTCGGCGACACGAGCATCATGAAAGATGTGCCGCAACAGCCGGTTCGCTTCCGGGAGGTCGTAGCGATGCCTGCCAGATAGATTCTGGTTATTCTTCACTTCCCAATAGAGCACGCTCGTTCTGTCAGCGACCATCTCCCGAAAATACTCGTCTGAAAACTCATATCGCTCGTCAATATCGAGCGCAAGTATCCTCAGCCCGAAGTACGGGCGAGTTTGGACAACAGAACGAACAAAATCTGGTCGCAGCAGCACGCCCCGAAAAATTTCCTTGGCTATTTGCTGTTCAAGTTCGTGAGATGGAAGAAGCCGAACAACTCTCCCGACGACCCGCACAACGGCGATCTTTGATCTGCCGAGTGCCGACAACCCTACCTGATGCCCGCCCCCATCACCCTGATTTATCCTTCGCAGCACGTTCTCACGTCGATATGGATTGAGGGATTCAAGCCACCTCTGAAGTTTTGGAATCGGGAAATCTGCTTTGTAAATGCGGACAAGTCGGTCAAGGTGAACATCCACGATACCCAACACCTCCACGTG
>JANNJF010000626.1:0-3603 GCA_031405715.1 Gammaproteobacteria bacterium
TGGTCCACCCCGAAGCGCTCTATGGCCACGCGTTTGATTTCGACAAATACCCGCAGGTGCGGATGGCGGCCCAGCAGCTCGGCCAGTTGCGCCAGGGTGGCGACGGGTGTCTGTGCATAACGATAGCCGAAGCGGTCGAATTCGGAGACGCGCAGGTTATGCAGGCGCTGCAGGGAGAACTCGTGCACCAGGCCGCTGACGCCGCAGAGTCGTTGCAGGTTGCGGTCATGGAACAGCACGGGTACTTTGTCGGCGGTGAGCTGGACGTCCACTTCGATGTGACGCGCACCGGCCTGAATGGCCGCCTCTATGCCCGCCAGGGTGTTTTCCGGGTAGTGCAGGGTATAACCCCGGTGGGCGACGAGTTCGGGTAGGTGCATGATGCACTATACTGTACTCGATTCGTTCCGGCGTGAGAACATCGCCGTATCGGTGTTGGCGGCCTCCTGGCGCCGATGGCCGATAGGCAACAAATATAACACCATCAAACCGCCCGGTGATCCGCACCACCCGGCGGGTCGCCTCTGGCAGAGAGAGATACCCCATGATCAAGATCAGCCTCGTGGTTTTCCTCCTGGTTTTGCAGGCGCTGCTGGTGTCGGTACTGCTGGCCGGGTTCGCCCTGCTCAAGGTGCGCAAGCTCTCGGCCCGCCTGGCCGCCAAGCGCGCCTCGCCCGCGCCGTCATCTGAGCCAGCGGCCAGTGCCTCGAGCGACGCCGCGCATTATCTGGCCACGGAGTTGCAGCGCACACGTGGCCGCCTGGATAGTTTGGGCGGTGCGACCGCTGGCGCAGGTGCCAGTGCCAGCGCTACTGGGCGTCTGGCGCTGCGCGCCGAGTTGCTGCAAATGGAGGCGGAATGGGCCGGCCTTACGGAGTATGATGACGCCGCCTGGAACAAGCTGGATGCGCGTCTGCATATGTTGCTCGTACAGGATGCCGCCGCGCCGGCGTCGCCCGCCGCCCCGCCATCCGCTCAGTCCGCCGTCAGGGACGAGGTCGATACTAAACACCTGTTCGATGAACAACACGCCACCCTCGAGCTGCTGAAGGCCGGCATCGCCTCCGCCGTGTCCGACCCGGACACCACGGAATCCCTGCAGGCCCAGCTGGACAAGCTTGGACGTACGGCGCGAGAGCTCACCTTTTGCGTATCCATCCTTGAAGACGAGAATCTGTTTCTGCGGGATCAGGTGCGCGCGTTGCTGGAGGCAGAGTAGTCAGGGTGTTGGGAAGCAAGCGGGGTGGGGCTCGTGGCGCTACCTTGAGCCCTGGTCAAAACCGCCGCCGTGGATGGGTGAGTGGTTTTGCATGGAGTCCGGTCAGGCTCCTGCGCGAGCAGGATGCAGAACTGGCCGTGCAGTGTGTCGGGACGATTCTTTGCGAACTAGGCTGGGCCGACTGGGTAGAGGCATCGTCAGGCCTTTTCGAGGGAGGACACGATATCTGTTATGTGTTTCGGGGAGAGGGTCTTGGCAAACTTCACGGCCGCAATAATTTGTTCGCGGACCGGTGTGCTGATATTGTCCTTCAGCCTTCCGATGTCCCGCTCCAGTTGCTCGTAAACATCACGCAACGCAACTTTGTGTGTCTGGGTCCAGTCGATGAAGGAATGATGCTTAAGGAACGTATGTTCCTTGTGTCCGATCTCAACCTGACACCGGCTCAGGTCTTCCCGCTTGCGAATATACACGTTGACGGTGGAGTTAATAATGAGAAACAGCGGTTCCGGCTCCACGGCCGCAAAAACGAGAAATTTATCCTTAGGCGGTGTCGTGAAGTTACAGTGGAGAAGAATAACCCGGCCGGGTGTCAGGCGTGTGTGGATGTGTCTGCGCCGTTCCGTTGGCGGAAACTTGTCCCAGATTGGCACGACTGTTCAGTCGGGATGGGGATTTGCAAGGTGATGGAGCAGCGCTTCTGAGTCAGGCAGGGTAGCGACGATCTGCTCAACTTCGATGATGTCATTCTCATCTGCCGATTCCCAGGCTTTGTCGTGGCTGATGTCGGTAAGCTTACCGAACGACATGTTGCCGAATTTGGCAATCGCCGTATCCAGACACTCCTTCTCGGACTCGCTCAGCAGGTCTTGGTTGGCATTGCGGTATGGAATGATCAGCTTGCTGTTATCGACACGAAACGAATCCTTCGCGTGGGGGATGGCGCAGGGGAAAGGCAATTCATCGCCGCGCACGTGCTTCAGGATGTCGTAAGCGCCGCTTGGAACCGGGCCATTTTTCATGGCGACATAGCTGTCACCGCAGATGAAACAACCATACATGGCCAGGTGATCCCGGTCCGCGAAGTAGAGGATCTTTGATACCCGATGAAAACCAGGGTCGCGCACACGGCTGGCAACGTAGAGGATGACCTCTACGGCCTTCTCCGGATCGAAACGAAATTTGATTCGCGTAGGCATAGGTGCTGCGGCTCGTGCGATCTGTGGCATTCCCTGCTCCTTTTGGGGCTGTTCCACCGACCATCCAGCCTATCGGCGAATCATTCAGTGCGCTAAATTATCAAGAACTTATCTGAGTTCAACACCTTTCTTGATGTCAAAAAACGCACAAAAAGGGCAACTGTATATAAACATAGCAGGCCTTCTCAATTCCGTTCGAGAAGGGGGAAAATGGTGGCCAGGGACGGAATTGAACCGCCGACACGCGGATTTTCAATCCGCTGCTCTACCGACTGAGCTACCTGGCCTTGGGCGAGACGGCGCATTATAGAGAAGTCACGGGTGTTTGTAAAAATTCCTTCTGCGCCCCGGAAATCCCTGCCTTCCGTGGGCTTGCAATGCCCTCCCGCTGCGGTACAGTCCCGCCCTTTACCGGCGCAACGTCCATGAAAGTCACCCTCATCAGCCCCTACGAACTCGGCCGTCAACCCTTCGGGCTGGCGCAGCCCGCCGCCTGGCTCAAGCGCGCGGGCTGCGAGGTGCAGTGCCTGGACCTGGCGCTGCAAAAGCTGGAGCCGGCGGTGCTGGCCGGGTCCGACCTGGTGGCGGTGTATGTGGCCATGCATACCGCCACGCGCATCGCCATCGCCGCACTGCCGCGGCTGCGGGAGCTGGCACCCAAGGCGCACGTGTGTGTTTATGGTCTGTATGCCCCGATGAACGCGGACCACCTCTATCGCCTCGGGGTCGGCACGGTGCTGGGCGGGGAGTTCGAGCCGGGGCTGTTGGATCTGGTGCGGCGCCTGCAGGCCGGGGAGGTGGTGACCCAGGGCGAGCCCCTGGTGTCTCTGGCCAAGATCGAGTTTGTGACCCCGGACCGTAGTCTGCTGCCAACCCTCGCGCGCTATGCCCATCTGCAGGTGCCGGGGCAGCCGAACAAGGTCGTGGGTTTCGCCGAGGGTAGCCGCGGCTGCAAACACCTGTGCCGCCACTGCCCGGTGGTGCCGGTGTATCAGGGCAAGTTCCGCATCGTGCCCCTGGAGGTGGTGATGGCGGATGTGCGCCAGCAGGTGGCGGCCGGGGCCCTGCATATCTCCTTCGGCGATCCGGATTTTCTCAACGGCCCGACCCACGCGGAAAAAATCATCCAGGCGCTGCACGCGGAATTTCCCCATATCACCTTCGATGCCACCATCAAGATCCAGC
>JANNJF010000627.1:0-1444 GCA_031405715.1 Gammaproteobacteria bacterium
CAGTCTTGCCTGCTACGAGTCGGTGCTGGCACGCCTTGGATGTAAGCAGGCACAATGACATCGGACATCAAATCAACCACGGAACCCCGTAACAAACATGACCACACAACGGCTGATGAAGACAGGCTTGAGTGACCCGGCCGTCGCGCGCATCGCTGCGGGCCTCTCCCTGGTCGTGGCCGATTTCCCGGCCGAGGACTTCCGTCGGGAGGCCATGCGCGGGCTTGGCGGCCTGGAACTCAAGCAACGGGTTCAGCACATCATCGCGGTGTTAAGCCATTACCTGCCGGAGGATTTCCCCCAAGCCGCCGCGATACTGATGCGAATGAAGACCCATTGGGACAGAGGTGATGGCAGTGATCCGTTGTGGGGTTTTGCCGCTTGGCCTTTGATCGACTATGTGGCGGTGCACGGCCTCGCGCATCCGCACATTTCCCTCAAGGCACTGCGCCACCTCACACCGCTGTTCTCGGCGGAATTCGCCCTGCGGTCTTTTATTATCCAACACCCGGATGTCGTCTTCGGTCAACTACATCGTTGGTGCCAGGACCCGGATGAACATGTCCGACGGCTCGTGTCGGAAGGCACGCGACCGCGCCTACCCTGGGGGCAACGGCTACCGCAATTCATCGCCGATCCGGCACCGGTGCTGACTCTGCTGGAAAAACTCAAGGACGATACGAGCGAATACGTCCGACGCTCGGTGGCGAACAATCTGAACGACATTTCCAAGGATCACCCCGAGGTGGTTTTGCAGACGTGCGGGCGCTGGTTTAAGTCCCGTGACAAGAATCGCCAGCGACTGGTGCGGCATGCCACCCGCAGTCTGGTGAAGGCCGGCCATCCGCAGGTGTTCAACCTGCTCGGCTATAGCGGGGCGCCCAAGCTCAGGGTGCGGACATGGGCCGTGGATAAAACCCGCGTGCGGGTGGGAGAGGTCTTGGGGGTGCGTATGGCGTTGCAGTCCCGGTCGAGGGTGGAGCAGCACCTGGTCATCGATTATGCCGTTTATTTCGTCAAGGCCAACGGCCGGCAGACGTCCAAGGTCTTCAAGCTTAAGACGCTGACCATCGGGCCCGGCGAGGTGGTGGAGATCGACAAGCGGCACTCCTTCAAGAAAATAACCACCCGCCAGTATTATGCCGGGAAACATAAAATGGAATTGATCATAAACGGCGTGGCCTGTGCCGAGGCGGATTTTCGTTTGTCAGTTTGAGGGTCTGCGCTGGAATATGTGGAGTGCGGTGGCTCACCGCGTCTTTTTATAATGGCTCTTAGGTAGGGCACTACACATTAGCCGGGGGCAAGCCCCCGCACTCCCTATATTTATTAAGGTGCGACGCGCGCAAAATTACCGTTTGCCAGTTGATTTTCGCCGCAACTCCATAGACCATTACGCGGTTGACGTTGACGTTTAACCGGGTATTCTGTCTTTATGTTGATG
>JANNJF010000628.1:0-1357 GCA_031405715.1 Gammaproteobacteria bacterium
CTTAAGTCTGCTCCCCTTTTTATCGACAAGCTCGTGGTGTCACGACTGCGTACCGGCCGCGAGGCCAAATCGGGCAAGGATGTATTTCAGGCCAGCGTACTGTGCGCCGCGCTCGCCGAGAACCATCCGGGTGCGGTGGAATCGGCGGTGGAAAAAATCCCGCGACGTGCCCGTAAATATCTCAAGCCCGCCATCGAATCCGCACGGCGCTACTGAGCTAGGCTCGAAAAAGTGGACACCTTCAACCTGATATATTGATCTTTGGAGGTGTTGGATGGAAAAGCTACCACGACAGAAGTATACGAAGGAATTCCGTGAACAGGCGGTGCGATTGGTGAGCGAGCAGAATCTCACGGTTCCCGAGGCGGCCAAGCGGCTCTCGATGTCCGGTCAGACGCTCTCGAATTGGGTGTTTAAAGCCCGCCAGGGGAAACTGGCCGGGATGGACGGGAACCGAAAGCCGGTGACCGATCTCGAAGCCGAAAACTCCAGACTCAAGCGCGAACTGGCCGAGGCCCGGATGGAGCGTGACATCCTAAAAAAAGCCACCGCGTACTTTGCCAAGGCGCAGCTGCCCGGTACGCGCACATGAGGCTGCTGCAACCCCACTACCCCGTGGCGCTGCTGTGCCGGGTGTTCGAGGTCTCGCGCAGCGGCTACTACGCCGCCCAGAAGCGCTCACCCTCCCGGCGTGCGCAGGAGAACGCGCGCCTGGAGGTCGCGATCGAAGCTGCCCATGTGCGCACCCGGGAGACCTATGGGCCGGAGCGGCTGCAAGACGAGCTGCACGACGATGGGTTCAAGGCGGGCATCTCGCGCATCAAGCGGCTGCGCCAGAAGCTTGGCATCCGCTGCAAGCAGGTACTCAAGTTCAAGGCGACCACGAACTCGAACCATGACCTGCCGGTGGCGGAAAACCTGCTCAACCAAAAGTTTGAAACCACACGTCCCAACGAGGCCTGGGTCACCGACATCACCTACGTGCCCACCGGCGAGGGCTGGCTGTACCTCGCCGGTGTCAAAGATATCCACACCTGCGAACTCGTGGGTCACGCGCTGGGTCATCGCATGACGACGGAACTGGTGGGCGGTGCGCTCGTGAAGGCGACGGCCGCCAAGCGCCCGGCCCCAGGGTTGATTCACCATTCGGATCGTGGTTCACAGTACTGCGCACGCGACTATAGAGCCTTGCTGGAGCGGTTCGGCATGAAAGCGTCCATGTCGAGACGCGGTAACTGCTACGACAATGCCCCGATGGAAAGCTTCTGGGGCACGCTCAAGAACGAGCTGGTGCACCACCGGCGCTACGAAACGCGCGCCCAGGCCCTCGTTGAGATTACTGAGTACATCGAGGTCT
>JANNJF010000629.1:0-5066 GCA_031405715.1 Gammaproteobacteria bacterium
GTACTCGCCGGCGTCCAGAGCACAGTCCGAACGAGGCCCGACGCTACCTCCAGGGTGACGGCCGGTGGCTCATTGATCGGCAAATCGCTTGGCCGGGTGCCCTTCTCTTTGGTTACTTTCTCTTGGGCAAACAAGAGAAAGTAACCCGCCTGCGGGGCGGGACCCGCAAGTAGCTTTTCAAGCCGCGCGGGAGCGCGACAATAGGGGTTTGCTAAGGGTAGGGAGTTCCGGGGCGCTTCACGCCTCGTCGGGAGCGAGCTCCCGATAATATAGCGGCGGCGAGCCGCCGCACTCCAAAAGGGTGGCTTGCAACGCCCGTCCCCAAACCTGACACTAGCCCCATGCGCAAACCCACAATCGTCGAACGCGACCTGCAAGTACTCTGGCACCCCTGCACCCAGATGCACGATCACGAGGACCTTCCACCCATCGCCATCCGCCGCGGCCAGGGCGTATGGCTGGAGGACGTCGATGGTAATCGTTATATCGACGCCATCAGCTCCTGGTGGGTCAACCTCTTCGGTCACGCAAACCCGCGCATCAATGCCGCCGTTACGCAGCAGATGGAAAACCTTGAACATGTGATCCTCGCCGGCTTCACCCACGAACCCGTGGTGCGACTGTCGGAACGCCTGGTCGAATTGACGCCCGCCGGACTGACCCGCTGCTTTTACGCCGACAGCGGCTCGGCCGCGGTGGAAGTCGCCCTTAAGATGAGTTTTCACTACTGGCAGAATCACGGCCGACCGGCGAAGCAGCGCTTCATAAGCCTGTCCAACAGCTACCATGGCGAAACCCTGGGCGCCCTCGCAGTCGGTGACGTGGCGCTCTACAAACAGACTTATGCGCCGTTGCTGCTGGAGGGTATCACCGTACCCTCTCCGGATAACTACACGCGCGAGCCGGGGGTATCCCCCGCCGAACATGCGCGGCGCATATTCGCGTCCATGGACGCGGCCCTGGCACGCCACGCCGACACGGTGTGTGCCGTCATCGTTGAGCCGCTGGTGCAGTGCGCCGGCGGCATGCGCATGTACGATCCAGTTTATCTCGCGCTGTTGCGTGCAGCCTGTGATCGGTACCACGTGCACCTGATCGCCGATGAAATCGCGGTGGGTTTCGGGCGCACCGGCACGCTGTTCGCCTGTGAGCAGGCGGCGATCACGCCGGACTTCCTGTGTCTCGGCAAGGGTTTGACCGGCGGCTATCTACCGCTCTCCGTGTGCCTCACCACGGACGATGTGTATGCCGCGTTTTATGCCGAATACGCCGCCCACAAGGCGTTTCTGCATTCCCACAGCTACACCGGCAACCCGCTGGCCTGCGCCGCCGCCCTGGCCACCCTCGACATCTTCGAGCACGACAAGGTCATTGAACAGAACCGTGCACTGGCGGCGCAGCTGCAGCGCGCGTGCGTACGCTTTGCGGACCACCCGCATGTGGCGGAGGTGCGTCAGACCGGCATGATTGTGGCGCTGGAGATGGTAAAAAATAAATCGACGCGCCTGGCCTATCCCCCGCAGGAACGGCGTGGTCGGCGGGTCTACCGGCACGCGCTGGCGCACCAGGCGTTACTGCGGCCGCTGGGTGACGTGATCTACTTCATGCCACCGTACGTGATCGGCGAAGAGGAAATTGAGCAGCTGGCGGACGCCGCCTGGGAAGGGATTACGCATGCCACGCGCGATGGCTGATGGTTATCCCTTCTGCCGGGCAGTGCATCGCCCCAGACACAGGAGTAACTGAAAAGGCTGGCTACGACCAGGAATTATTTAGGATACAGCACCCGACCGAGGGCTTCGAAATCCGGTATGCCCGCGACCCCACGTTCCAGCCGGATGGCCGCGGCGAAAAACGGATTGGCCGGCAGGTCCGCGCTGTCGGCGGCCATGGCGCTGTCGATGGTATGCGACTGCGGCTCGGCCGACGTGAGGAAGCCGAAGAAATCGATCGACGCATGTCCCGGCAGGGGATACAGAATAACCATTTTCTTACCCTGCACGACCGGCGCGGCGCCACCGCTTATAAGTGCCTCCATGGAAATCATGGTTACCGGCCTGGAGCGCCAGCCGATCACACCCAGTACCCAGGCGGGGCTGCGCGGGAGCGGCGTTATCGGCACGACGCTGGTGACCTCGGCGATGCTGGCGCTGGGCACCAGCAACGACAGCGTCTGCATCGGGATCTCCAAGGCATGCACAGGCTGCAGCGTGGGTAGCGTGGATTCCGTCATGCGCCTCCCCCGACAGTCTGCAGATAGGTGACCAGGGCATGCGGCTCAAATACCAGCGTGACCTCGGCCCCCTGTATCCAGGCCGCCGAGAACAGCTGGCCGCCGCGGGTGGGCGCCTGGCCCAGGGGATGGAATGGCTCGACCCGCACATCGGCACGCGTCAGCAATTGAATTTCGTTCGCCGCCAGGCCGATGGGCTGGGGCTGTGCATTCAGAAACACCGCGTGCTGCCAATTGTCATTCCGCACAGGGTTGAGCTCCCCGTCCAGATGATAAGCGGGCAGGCGTTTGCCGCGGGTCTCCCACCAGGCGACTACGGGACCCGCGCCGCTGTCGTTGACGATCAGACCCTCGCGCTGTTCGATGGCGAAACTGGCGCTGCTCGGCAGGAGAAACTCCAGGCCGGCGAAGGCGACACGCAGATATTGTTCCGGCCCGGCCATTCATTCTCTCCCAGCAAAAGACGATGACACCGGCGCATGGCGGATCATCGCTTGGCAGTCCGCGTCAGCATGGCGTTGATGTTTTTAAGCAGTTCTTCTTCCTGATAGGGCTTGGTCATATAAAGATTGACGCCCAACTGCATGGCCCGATCGCGATGTTTGCTGCCGGCGCGCGACGTGATCATGATGATCGGTATATGCTTCAAGCCCGGGTCCGAGCGCACGTTGCTGGTCAGTTCATAGCCATCCATACGCGGCATCTCGATATCCACCAGCATCACATCCGGGATGTGCTCACGCAGCTGCTCGATCGCGTCGAGACCGTCTTTCGCGACCAGGACATCGATGGCGTGCTTCGACAGATAACGGCTCGTGACCTTGCGCACGGTGATCGAATCGTCGACCACCATGACCACCGGCCGCTTCGGCGTTTTATCCACCGCTTTTTCCGGCGGCTTGTCTTGCTTCTTCACCGTCACCTGCATACGGTCTTCGGTGATCCACAGGCCGGGCACATCGAGAATGAGTACGACCCTGCCATCACCCAGTATGGTGGCACCCGCGAGCCCTTCGATATGACTCAGCTGCGGGCCGACAGACTTCACCACCACTTCGCGCGTACCCGCGAGGCCGTCGATCTGAATCGCAACCTGGCGCGAACCGCTGCGCGCCAGCAGCACCGGCACTTTGCGCACGGTGCGCGGCAGCGGAGTGGTACCGAGGCGCTGCGCCAGGCTCATGAATGGGTAGACTTCGTTGTTGTGATTGAGGAACGGTTTCTTGCCCACATGAATATTTTTCAGCTTGTCCACCGGCACTTCGAGCAGATTGATAACGGCGGACAGCGGCACCGCGTACAACTGTTCTCCGACATGCACCATCAAGGCCTGGGTGATGGACAATGTCAGCGGCAGACGCACGGTGAAGGTGGTACCGGCGCCAGGGGTCGTCTCGACGTTGATGATGCCGCCAAGCTGCTTGACCTCGGTATGCACCACGTCCATGCCGACACCGCGGCCGGAAAGATGCGTCACCGTCTTGGCGGTGGAAAAACCCGCAACGAGAATAAACTGCATCACTTCCTCGTCCGTCAGGTGCGTACTCGACTCCATCAAGCCACGCTCCACCGCCTTCTGGCGAATGGCATCGATATCCAGACCGGCACCGTCGTCCGAGAAACGGATGACGATTTCCGTGCCTTCATGGCTGGTGGCAATTTTGATTTTGCCTGTGGGTGACTTACCCAGGCGTTTGCGCACGTCCTCGCTCTCGAATCCATGGTCGATAGCGTTGCGGATCATGTGTTCGAATGGGCCTATCATGCGCTCGAGCACCGTGCGGTCGACTTCCACCTCGTTGCCGCTGAATTCGAGCTCGACCTGCTTGCCCAGCTCGCGCGATGTCTGGCGTACCATGTGGCGCAGGCGCGCGGTTTGCGTGGAAAAACTGACCATGCGCGTACGCATGAGGCCTTCCTGCAATTCGGTATTAACGCGCGCCTGCTGCTGCAGCACGGTCTCCGCCTGTCCCACAAAGGTGTCCATGCTGGACTGTATGGTGTAAAGATCGTGCAAACTTTCCGCCAGCCCGCGTGACAGCTGCTGCAGGCGCGAGAACCGGTCGAATTCGAGCGGATCGAATTCGGCCACCGAACTCGACAGATTTTCTTCGGCACGAAACAGGATTTGTGATTCGGAGTGTATTTCGAGTTCGCGTATCTGATCGCGGAAACGTACGACGTTGCGATTGAGCTCGGCCATGTTCTCACGGAAACCAAATATCTGCTGCTGCATGCGTGAGCGTGAAATACTCACCTCACCGGCATAGTTCACCAGATTGTTGAGCAGGCTGGTGCGCACACGGATCTGGCCGCGGCGCTCGCTACTCTCCGCGGTAGTGTCAACCGCATCCGGCACCGCACGCCGTTCCGCTTCAGCGGCCACTGTTGTGACGCCGGTGGCGGCGTTTACTGCGGCATCAGCACCGACCGCGACCAGCTCTTGCGCCTCTTCCTCGCCGTTATAGACATCCTCCCCGACCAGTTCTTCGGGCGGAGCCTCGTCGTATGAACGAGTGTCGACCACCGGTACTAACATTGCATCCGGCTCAGGTTCGGCGGGCGGTGGGGCCTTGGGCGCTCGGGGCGATGCACCCGGGGCTGGCGGAGCGAGCGTCAAACCCTGCGCCTTGGCCATGACCTTGGCATTCAAATCGGCGACGCTGGTTACAGGTCGCTGAGACTGCATCTGCTCTACCATATTGGCCAGGGCGTCATGCACCTCGTCGAGCAGGTCAAGCAGCCCGGAATCGTTCGTTACGCGACCCTCCTCCACTTCCTTCAGTAGGGTCTCGGTGTTGTGGCCAAGGTTGCCCATGGTCATGGCGCCGGC
>JANNJF010000630.1:0-4083 GCA_031405715.1 Gammaproteobacteria bacterium
CTGGCGCTTCCGCCTGCGCCCGGGTGTCGTCTTCCACGACGGCACACCCTTGAGCGCGGACGACGTGGTGTTCTCGATCGAACGCGCGCTCACCGCGCCATCGCAGCGCGCCTTCCAGCTCAAGGGCATCAGCAGCGTGCGCAGGCTCGACGCGCTGACCCTCGAGATCCAGCTCGAGGCGCCCGATGCCGTGCTGCCCGAGAAGCTGCAGTTCGTGCCGGTGATGAGCAAGGCCTGGTGCATCAAACATGGCGTGCAGCGGCCGCAGGACTTCAACGCCAAGCAGGAGACCCATGCCGTGCGCAACGCCAACGGCACCGGCCCGATGCGCCTGGAACGCTATGAGCCCGACGTGCGCACGCTGTTGCACCGCCATGCCGGCTGGTGGGGCTGGTCGGAAGCGCGCCACGGCAACCTCGGCCAGGTCAGCTTCGTGACCATCAAGTCAGACGCTGCGGAGAAGGTGACGATCAACCGCAGTTACCTGCAGGCTGTACTGCTCGGTCTGTGCGGGCCCTATCAACTGCCACAGAATGAATGTATCCAGGTCAATGGATTTCTAGCCAACTGGGCGGAGAAGGCCACCGTCTCTGGTGACTTGTCCATCGACAGTCCCGTGGGTTGTTTTTTGATTGACCTCACCGCTGATCTGCCGGCCATGCTTTTTCCGCGCGACATCAAGCTCAAGCCGGCGCCGTATTTGCGGGTTCTGAGCGCCGTGGAGCTGGCGCGTATCGTGCATGAAGATATCAATCGGTTGCAGAAAGGCGCATCGCCGCAGTCCCTGCGGCTGGGAGCGGAATGCATCGACATCGCCTGCCTGGATATGCTGCGGCGCATGATCCGTTTCTGGGGGATGGCGGCCCGTCGCCAGTTTTCACGGCGTACCTCGCGTGCCCGGTTTCTGTCGGTTTGCGCCGGCGTGAATGCCCTGCATTTCTTCAGCGACGGTCAGCGGCCCTTTTCACCGCCGGATGAAAAAACACCGGAGCTACCCTCCGACGAGCAAGATACCTTGTTCCCTTCGAATGTATCGGTACCTACGGCCGGTACGGACGAGAACGTGGCCATGATCGACCTTGACGCGTTGATCGCCGAGCCAGAGCCGGCGTTCGTCGCGGAAGCGAACGCCTCCATGACACAGGAGGTGTTTCGCATCAGCCGCTGGAAAATTCGTGACGAAAGCGCGGGGGGTCTATCCATCGTATGGGATGAAAAAGCCCCCACCCACGTGCGCGTGGGTGACCTGCTCGGACTGTTGGACGAAGATACCAATCAATGGCGCGCCGCGGTGGCGCGCTGGTTGAAGAGTGAAGACGTCACCCATATGGAAGTGGGGGTGGAGATGCTCGCGCCCAGCATTAAACCCGTGGCGGTGCGATCGATCCCTGAAGGCAGCAACACCCCGGCGCGTGCGGTCCAGGCGCTGTTGCTGCCGGCGGTTGCGGCCCTGCATCAGCCGGCCACGCTGTTGGTTGCCCCCGGCTTTAGCCAGGCGGGTAACGATATTTATCTGCTGACCGGCGACGAGAAACCGCGGCGCGTACGGGTCATGCGTGTGCTGGAGCGCTCCGGCGCCTTCGAACAGATATTGTTCGTGGATAGCACGCGTTGAGGATTCAGCGCCGCAGTTCCGCCGGCACTTGCGGTTGTATCAGCCGCAGCAGCTCGGGGTAAATTTTTGTGTTACCGGCAATCACGTTGCCGCTTTCGAGAAACGCCTGACCGCCGGCGAAGTCACCCACCATGCCCCCGGCTTCCTCAATCAGCAGACAGCCTGCCGCGATGTCCCACGGGCTGAGCCCGATTTCCCAGAAACCATCGAGACGACCACAAGCCACATGCGCCAGATCCAACGCCGCCGAGCCGGCGCGGCGCACGCCGCTGCATAAGGGGAGTAACGTGCGGAAAGAGGTGATCCACGCCTCGAGGTGTTCCATGGACTTGAAGGGGAATCCGGTGGCCAGCAGCGCGTTCTCCATGCGCGACACCTCGCTCACGCGTATGCGCCGATCATTGATCTGGGCGCCGGCCCCGCGCGAGGCGGTGAACAGTTCGTCGCGCAGCGGATCGAAGATCACCGCCTGGGTCGCGCGGTTCTGGTAATACAATCCAATGGATACGGCAAACTGGGGATAGCCGTGCAGGTAGTTGGTAGTGCCATCGAGGGGGTCGATGATCCAGAGATAGTCGTTGCCCGCCTGGCGGCCGCTTTCTTCCGCGAGGATGGCGTGGTCGGGGTAGGCACTGCGGATGACGTTGATGATCTCCGCCTCGGCATGGCGATCCACGTCGCTGACGAAATCGTTGCGCCCCTTGCTTTCCACCGCCAGACGATCGATCTGGGAGAGATTGCGCAGGATGACTTTGCCAGCGCGGCGCGCGGCCTTGACCGCCGTATTCAGCATCGGATGCATGGACCTACCCTAAATTGTAAAAGTGCGGATTAAAGACGGTCATTCTACCCGTTCGCCGCAGGCATTTCACCGGCGCGACAATTGGCTCGCCAAATGCGACACTAGGACCTGATCGTCGGCGCATCCGCGGTCGGCCGAAACAGCAGCCTGTCGGTACCATCAGGACACATGTCGCTCTCGAATATTCGCATTGTTTTGCTCAACACCACCCACCCCGGGAATATCGGCGGCGCGGCGCGGGCGATGAAAAACATGTGTCTCGAGAGCCTGGTGCTGGTGTCCCCCCGGGAGTTTCCCGGCGAGGAGGCGACTGCGCGTGCCGCCGGCGCGGATGACATACTGAGCCGCGCACGGGTCTGCGATTCCCTGGACGAGGCCTTGCAGGGGTGTCATCTGGTGATCGGCAGCAGCGCCCGGTCACGCAGGATTGCCTGGCCCATGCTGGACCCCCCGACGGCCGCCGCGCGTTTGGTGTCCGAGGCCGCCGCGGGTGAGGTGGCCTTACTTTTTGGGCCGGAGCGCACCGGGCTGACCAACGAGCAACTGGACCGCTGTCACTTTCTTGTCTCCATTCCTGCCAACCCCGAATTCTCGTCGCTCAATCTAGCGGGTGCTGTGCAGGTGTTGGCCTACGAGTTGCGTTTGGCATCGCGGGGTTCGGTTTTGCCACGGGAGGATGGGGTGTCGTCCGGTGACTCCCCCCTGGCCAGTGCCGATGACCTGCAACGCCTTTATGAACACTTAGAAGAGACGCTGATCCAGATTCAGTTTCTCGATCCGCAGAATCCGCGGAAATTAATGCGCCGCTTGACTCGCCTTTACAATCGCGCCCGCCTCGACAGTAACGAACTCAACATATTGCGTGGCATACTGACGGCGGTGCAGCAGGGGTGGCCACGGAAAACTTGACATAACGAGTCAGACCCTTATAAATAAGAACTTACTAATGTTTACTCGACTACGCGAAGATATCGCCTGTGTATTCGAACGCGACCCGGCGGCGCGTTCGAAGCTTGAGGTATTGACGCTCTATCCGGGTCTGCATGCGGTCTGGCTGCATCGGTTTTCGCACCGCCTGTGGAAATGGCGCTGGCACTGGCTGGCGCGGATGTTGGCCCATCTTGGACGGTGGCTGACCGGTGTGGAGATACATCCCGGCGCCACCATCGGTCGACGCTTTTTTATCGACCACGGCATGGGGGTGGTGATCGGCGAAACCGCAGAAATTGGGGATGATTGCACGCTGTATCACGGTGTTACCCTGGGGGGCACCTCCTGGCAAAAAGAGAAGCGCCATCCCACCCTGGGTAGTAATGTGGTCATCGGCGCCGGGGCCAAAATCCTCGGACCGATCACCCTCGGCGACAACGCGCGGGTTGGGTCTAACTCAGTCGTGGTTAAAGACGTGCCTCCGGGCGCTACGGTGGTGGGGATACCGGGGCGTATCATGGCGCCAGTGGCCGACGAAAAATCCCGTCGCCGCAAGGCCATCGCAGACAAAATGGGCTTTGATGCCTATGGGCAGCACGGCCAGATGCCTGATCCAGTGGCCCATGCCATCGATTGCATCCTGGATCATATGCATTTAATAGATCAAAAAATGGAAAAGCTGGACCGCGCGCTCAAAAAGGCCGGGGTGGAGGTGAAGGGGGGTGGGCTGCCGGTC
>JANNJF010000631.1:0-8446 GCA_031405715.1 Gammaproteobacteria bacterium
TTGCTTTCGCTCATCTTCTCAACACTTACCTGACATCCTTTCTGGATGCCTTTTCCACGGTCGCTCATCCCCTTGTCTTTTGAACACGGCAGCACCGCGCGGTTTGAGGCCCGCTCCTGCAAGCCGACCTCGGGAGGCCTGCTCCCATCTTCAGTACGGCATCTCAAGCTTATGCTTGAGGTCGTGACACACACCTCCGTCCCCTTTTCCGCCCTTTTCCGGTCCGGAGAGGGGCTGGGGTAAGGGTGGGCGTTAAGGGATGGGTGCCAGCCTATCGTCAAGCATTAACGTAAAGCTCAATAGAGTATCTATTCGACACGTTTGCCTCCTGTAATTGCTGTGGTTGATACGTTCAGAAGATGCCGGCGGGTACGCCTCGCATTACACCAAGCGAACATCCCGGCGATTTAGTTCGCTGCCGTGAAGAACGTCAATTGAGTACCGGTCACGTTGCCGGCGCCGTTGATCGCGGACACTTCAACCTGATAGTTAGCGTTAGGCACTAACCACGCCGGTGGCGCCTGAAACATGGTTTCATTCCCAGGAATCTGCACCTCTAGCTTACGCCCGGTATTTTTATCCTTCAGTTCCACAACGTATGAGGTGGCACCTGCTACCGCCCCCCAGATCACGTTGAGCGAATAACGGGACACCGTAGTGTCCTGGCTGGGGAATGTAATGGTACTGGGGGCCGGTAGCTCATGGCTCAACGTGGCGTGGCTGTAAAGCCACTCGCCAAGAAACGATTCGCCGATAAAGGTGTATATCCCCGCGGGATAGGCTCTGAGAACAATTTCAGTATCGGCTGGCTCCGGTGATTCGACCAAGATTTCGCGAGCACCGATATTCCGACCGTTACGACCGCTGTTGGGTGACTTGAATTCATACACCAATTTTCCGTCCGGAGCGAACAGCCAAAAACGCTTTAAACCAGCATCACCGCCTTTGGCGACAATAACGGTTTCCATATCTCCGTCGGTAAAGTTCTGCTCCAAGATAATCTTGGCTATGGAAAATTCTGAAATCTGTTTTTGCGCCTGGAGTATTTGTTGAAATCGTTCGAGACGATGGTCATCGGCTTCGGCCCTTGCCGACGCTTGCGCTACTAAACTCATTGTTACTAACAAAAGAATCATCACATTTTTTAGCATTTGTTTATCCTCGTTGAGAAAACAGGTTGTCGGAAACGCAGCGCAATCGCCACGTCAGAGAAAGGTAGCCGGCCCAACTGAAGATACACTGAAGAACCCAATATTTTTTAAGGCCCATGCCCTCAGCAAACCTTAAGGTTGCATGCTTACGTTTTGCTTTGGGACCAATATTCAAATAGAATCCCTCGCGCGACACCCAAGTTAAGTAGCCAGCAAGAGGTCCCCGTTGAAATTGCTGATCGTGGAAGATTCACAGCGACTCCGGTCATCTCTGACACAGGGATTGACCAGGCTCGGCTACGCCGTAGACGCTGTTGCGGACGGGCGCAACGCGTTACGCTATATTTCGAACGTTGAGTACGACGTCGTCATCCTGGACATCCGGTTGCCGCAACTGGATGGCTTATCGGTTCTCAAGCAAATGCGCGCGCAACACAATAAAGCGCATGTGCTGATTCTGTCCGCAAAAGGCCAAACCCAAGATCGTGTTGATGGGCTTCGGTTGGGTGCCGACGACTACTTGGTGAAACCGTTTTCGTTCGACGAATTGCAGGCACGCATCGGTGCTTTGCTGAGACGCTCTTACAACCAAAAAAATCCGCTCGTGCAGTTGGGCGCACTCGAATACAACACTGCCCTGAAAGTGTTGAGTCATACCGGACAGCCCATCCCGCTCACCCCGCACGAGATATCGCTCTTTGAATACCTGCTCATGAATCGGGGCTGCGTTGTCGAGTACGCACAACTGGAACATCGGCTTTACAACAACGACGCCTCGGTAAGCCGCAACGCACTCGAAGCGCACGTGTCATCTCTGCGCAGAAAACTCAAGGGCCACGGAGCCTGGGACGTGGTAAAGACCCGCCGTGGGTTTGGTTACTACATTTAAATTCCACCTTCCAAACCACCCGCCGTCCATTGAGCGGCGTCTTCGCCGAACGACACTGGTCGCGGTCTGCGGCGTACTGCTGATCGCCTTTCTGGTGCTTGATTACGTCGTAGTACATTGGATCGCGAGCGAGTTCGATCGTGCGCAAATGGCGAAAGCGAGCGCGCTGGTCACGTTGACCAAGCAATATAGCGATCGTGTTGAACTCGATTTCGCCGACGAGTTTATGCCGGAATTCGAGGCGCCGGTTAACCCGGAGTATTTCCAGGTTTGGCTGGAGAACGGCGACACGCTGGAACGCTCTCGCTCGTTGAAACCGAAGGATCTGCCGCGCCCTACGCGCCGCACGAAACCTAGGCACGCGTTCTTCGATCTTAGCTTGCCCGACGGTCGTGCCGGGCGGGCCGTCGAAATTGTATTCCTCGCGCAAATCGAAGATAAAGAAAATATCACCATTCTTAACATGCCGCGACAACAACAACTGGCCATCGTGGTCGCGCGCGAACGCGAGTCGCTCGACCGGTCGTTGTGGGTGGTACAGTTTTCGTTGTTGACGGCCGTGCTGGTGATAATTGTTTTAATCTCCTGGGTCGTAAAGCACGCCGTGAACATCGGCCTTAAGCCCTTGCACGAGATTGGTCTGCGGATGCGAAATCTCGACGCAGGTAAATTGCACGATCGGTTTGAGATAGACACGCAACCACGCGAATTGCGGCCGTTGATAGAACAGTTCAACGGTTTGTTGGGGCGCTTGGAATCCTCGTTTCAACGCGAGCAAGACTTTTCCGCCGATGTCGCCCATGAATTGGGTACCCCCGTTGCTGAACTGCACAGCCTCGCCGAAGTCGCCACTCGTTGGCCCGATGACCATCAAGTATTGACGAACTTCTTTCACGATGTCTTGGGCGCCAGTAAACAAATGCAATACATCATCAACAATCTGTTAGCCCTTGCGCGTTGCGAGAAGGGTAGTTTTGATTTGGACTACCAACCGGTAGAACTGTCGGCCTTGATAGATTCCGCATGGCTACGCGTTCGCAAAGAGGCAAAAATGAAATCCATTCGCTTCGTGCGCAAAGGCGTGCCCACTCTCCAGGTCTACACAAGCGTGAATGAACTGGAACTTATCCTGAACAATATATTTTCCAATGCGGTTGCCTACAGTCCTCCGCACAGCGAGATACTGGCTTTAATTGCTGTGGATGGTGGCAATGCGACATTTCGCTCGTACAATTTCGCGGAAAATCTGACGCACTATGACCTGAACAAAATGTTTGACCGGTTATGGCGCAAAGACCCGTTCCGCAGCGGCGAACACCATGCCGGGCTTGGTCTGCCGCTAGTAAAAGCGTATGCGCATGCCCTCAATCTTAGTGTAACGGTGGCACTCGATAACGACGGCCGCTTCTGCCTATCCATTAACGGTCTAAAATCGCCGATGAAAAAACAACCTTCGTAGTATCAATATTGACGGTCTGTACATATAGCCCATGAGTTTAATGTTCCTCCACGTGCGCGAAGGCCATCGCTCAAAATCAGTTCCGCATGAAGTACGGTAGTGCCATTGGGGACGCTACCCAATGGCACTACCTTAAAGGCCTTATCCACTACTGCGTCAAATTGGGTAGGGTGGATTAAGGCGCGATAGCGCCGAATCCCCCGTTGTATGCTAGCCCGACTTTCGCTATTCGCCCCACTTTTCGGCGATTTTCAGCCTTTTCCCGCGTGGCTTGCGCTGTAAGTCATTGCCGCGGCTTGAGTTATAAATTCTGACATCGTGAAAACTCTTTGTAGTGAAGACCTGGGTGCTTGGCAGCCCGGCGGCGAGTTCTTACACTCGGCGCATGTTTCTCAAATGTACAGAACGAAAAAAAGACGGCAAGGTTCATCACTACTGGAGTGTGGTGGAGAATCGGCGTCTGCAAAATGGGCGCGTCGCACAGCGCCAAGTCCTGTATCTCGGGGAAATCAACAGCAGTCAGCAAGCGGTCTGGCGCAAAACCATCGCGGTGTTGGATGAGCAGGATACGGCGTGTCAAGTGGCGCTGTTTCCCGAGGCGACGATGCCGCACGATGATGCACAGGTGATCGGTGTACGCTTACAGGCTATGCAACTCAAGCATCCGCGCCAGTGGGGTGGATGCTGGCTCGCCGGTGCGTTGTGGCAGCAATTGGGATTGGGCGGCTTTTGGCAGGCACGCCTGCCCGTCTCGCGCAAGGGAACGCGTTGGTCGCAGGTGTTGCAGACCTTGGTGACGTATCGTCTGCTAGATCCCGGATCAGAATGGCGCCTCCATCAGGATTGGTTCACCGCCAGCGCCATGGCCGATCTGTTAGAGGCCGATTTTGCGCTGGCTGAGAAGGATACGCTGTATCGGTGCCTGGACAAACTGCTGCAGCATAAAGACGCACTGATCCTGTTCTTGACACAACGTTGGGGAGAATTGTTCAGTGCTCGTTTTGACATTTTGCTGTACGACCTGACCAGAACCTACTTTGAGTTCGATACGCCACGGGAAGAACCGGACAAGCGTCGCTACGGCTACAGCCGCGACAAACGCGGTGATTGCCGGCAAGTGGTGATCGGATTGATCGTGACGCCGGAAGGCTTCCCCCTGAGTTATGAAGTATTGTCTGGCAATACCGCGGATAGCACGACCCTGTCTGGTCTGCTCCAACGCATCGAGATGCGCTATGGAAAAGCCCAGCGCATCTGGGTCATGGATCGCGGTATTCCCACCGGGGAAACCCTGGCGCAAATGCGCGCGATGGGCGCCTGCTATCTGGTAGGAACGCCGAAAGGACGGTTGAGTCGATTGGAGCAACATTTTCTCGATCAACCCTGGGGAACCGTGCGGGAAGGATTGCACGTGAAATGCTTGCCGCAGGAAGCGGAGACCTATGTGTTGGCTAAGAGCGAACAGCGCGTCGGCAAAGAGCGTGGCATGCGCCGGCTGCGCCTCAAGCGCTACGTTGCACGGCTAAAGCAATTGCGTAACCAAACGCTCACGCGCGATCAGTTACTGATGAAAATCGGCGCCGCCAGACACGATGCGGGACGCACGGCGAATCTGATCACACTGACACTCCCGCAAAAGCATGCGGAGGTCTCGACCGACACCTTTCAGTTCACGCTGGATCGCTGCAAATTGCGGCAGACGCGACAACGTGAAGGCCATTATTTATTGCGCACCAATCTTACTGATTACGCTCCAGGTCAACTGTGGACGTTTTACATTCAGCTGACGGAAGTCGAACAAACGTTCAAAGAACTCAAACACGACTTATCGATTCGACCAATCTACCATTCTTCGGAACACCGTATCGAAGCGCATATCTTTGTGGCCTTTCTCGCCTATTGTTTACAGGTAACACTGAAGAATCAGCTGCGACACTCAGCGCCGGGGTTAACTCCGCGCGCAGTTCTGGAAAAATTCAAAACCATGCAAATGGTGGACGTCCATTTGCCGACGACCGATGGGCGCCACCTGGTGTTGTCGCGGTATACACAGCCCGAACCCGAGCACTGCCTCCTGCTAGATCAGTTGAAACTCACACTGCCAGCGCAACCGCCACCGAAGATCACGGCGCACGCAGTTTCTGCCGCGCAGGAAGCCGTCGCGGTGTAGTGAAGACCTGGAAATGGTGATGTGTTATACATCAATGGGTTAGTTATTGGCGACGGTGCAAATAGCGAAAGATGGGCTAGCAACCCGAATGCAAAAAAAGGGCGCCCAGGGCGCCCTTGAATACAAACAACGGAAGCATGAATGCGGAGCTACTTCGACGTCTCTTCTTTCGCCGGTTCACCGATGGTGAGATTGGCGCGGTTCCTTTCCACCACCTTTGGGCCGATGCCCTTTACTTTGGTCAAGTCATCCACGCGCTTAAACGGCCCATTCTTAGTACGATAGGCCACGATGGCGGCGGCGTAATTTGCGCCGACACCTTTCATCGCCGCGTCGATGGCCGCCGCATCGGCGCTGTTGATATTCACAGGTGCGGCAAAAACATTGAATGAAAAAAGAATGCAGAACAGCGTAAGCAGAAACGACGGGTGCGCTTTCATCCTTGACAACCTCCATGGTTAACCTTGTTGATGGTGTGTGCCGCGCTTTCCTTACTCCGTATGCGGCCATGGCATCGTAACGCGCGCCCACCCCGTGGGCAAGAATCGGAAAGGAACTAATAGTGTGCAATCTCGCACAGTATTTGTTGCAGCATCGCCGTTGGATCGGCGGCTTGGGTGATGGGTCGACCGATAACAAGATAATCACTGCCCTGCTCCAACGCCGCCAGCGGCGTCAACACACGTTGCTGATCGTCCAGCGCGGTGCCCACCGGACGGATACCGGGCGTCACCAACAGAAACTTCGAACCAAATTTGGTGCGAAGCCCGCGCGCCTCCTGCGCAGAACACACCACACCATCGAGACCCGCGGCCTGCGCCAACGCGGCCAGGCGCTCCACCTGTCCCTGGGCGTCGGCGGACAAACCAATTTGCGTAAGGTCCGCCGGCGCGTGACTGGTGAGCACGGTGACACCGATGAGCAGTGGCGGCCGTGGCAGGTTCGCCATGGCGTCACGCGCGGCGCGCAACATGGTCACGCCCCCCAAGGTGTGCACGTTCATCATCCACACACCCAGGCGCGCCGCGGCGGCACAGGCCCGGGCCACGGTCTGTGGAATATCGTGAAATTTAAGATCGAGAAAAACCTCAAACCCCCGGTCGACCAGCGCCTCGACGAGGCGCGGACCCGCGGCGGTATACAACTCCATACCCACTTTGAGGCGGCACAATACGGGCGTAAGACCGGCGACGAAGGTCAGTGCCTGTTGCGCCTCGGCAAAGTCCAGGGCAACGATGATGCGTGGGCCGGTTACGTCGCTGCGGGTGTCAGACATGCCGCTTGCCCTCCTCCGGGCTCTCCATCATGTTAAGCAGGGGTTTGACCGTGTTCCAGCGCTGGCATCCTGGACACTGCCAATACAGCGTTTTACCACGGAAGCCGCATTGCTGACAGCGATAGCCACACTGTTGCGCCATCAGCCGCTCAATGATCCCGCACAACAAAACCAGATCCGAACGGGTCGCGGCATCGGCCTCAACCATATTCAATTCGATGAGTCGGTGCAGGCCGTGCACAGAGGGTTGCTTGCGCAACCAGGTCGCGACAAAATCCTCGGCCGCATCCACACCATCGCGGATTTTTACTATATCCGCCAGCGCCAACATCACGGACACATCCGCGTGCCGCTGCAACACACTGGAGAAATAGTCGTACAGACCGGCCTCATCGTTGAGACTGCGGTAACTGGCGGCGATCTGATTGGCCACCTCGCCCAGATACAGCGGGTCTTGTTGTTCGACACGCTTCCAGGCCTTGATCGCCTCGCGCTGCCGCTCCTCGCTGGCCTCGATGCGTCCCAACAGTATGCTGCCACGCACACAAGCGTTATCGCTGGCCAATGCCTCGGCCACATACCGGCGCGCCTGCGCAAAATTCTTATCCTGTATGGCCTGCTCCGCCTGCTCGCAATGGTATTGCGCGATAACATCATTCTGACGCTTGCCCGCTGTCCGTGCCAGCTTGCGGCTGGTGGCAATGGCCTTATCCCATTCTTTTTCCTGCTGATAGATCTGCACCAGAAATCGCAGGGCCTGTTCGGTATGCAAACGGATCTCGGCCAGCTCGAGGAACAGGTTCTCGGCGCGATCGAACAGCCCGGCCTTCAGGTAGTCCTGCCCCAGCTCCAACAGGGCCTGTGAACGTTGTTGTTTGTCCAGCGCCGGGCGGGCGATCAGATTCTGATGCACCCGTATGGCACGTTCAACCTCACCACGCCGGCGAAACAAGTTGCCCAGGGCAAGATGGGTTTCGACCGTGCCCGGATCCTCCTCCAGCACCTTGATAAACACCTCGATGGCCTTGTCCGGCTGTTCGTTCAACAGGAAGTTGAGTCCCTTGAAGTACGCCGTAGGCAGATCGCGCGGGGCGTCGTTGCGGTGACGTCTCTGATCGAGCCGCGCCACCCACCAGCCGGACGCGGCGGCGATGGGCAACAACAGCCACAACAGGTCACTCGCCGCTAAGATAGGCATGGGCTATGGCTTCGGCAGCCGGTGGGTAGGAAACTAAAGGACATCCTTGATGGGTAACGCGCGCAGATTCTGCACTTCTTGTTCGATTTCGCGTATTTCCCGGCGGGCACGCACCAGCTGGCGTTGCATGCGTACATACATGCCCAGACCCACCATCAGTCCCAACAACACGCCCAGGGTCATGGACGAGAGCAACAGTAAAGACAGCGGCCCGTCCCAGTGCAGTCCAAAATAGTAATCCACGCTGACCATCTGGGCATTTTTGTAGGCAAAGCCCAGGCCCAGCACCAGCACAACGATGGC
>JANNJF010000632.1:0-2793 GCA_031405715.1 Gammaproteobacteria bacterium
CCCTGGAAGACCTGGGTGATACCGGCCGCCATCCCGGCGGCCGCCACGGTTTATCACTGTACGTCGCCGGCCACCATCGCCCCCGGTCAAACGGTGTTGCTCAACTTCACGGTGATTAAGACCAGCGATGTAACCCGGCTCGCGCTCGATGATCTCAGTTTTCGCGCGGATGTCGTCGGCGAGATCACCCTGAGCAATGGCACGCCCTTGTGGTTCCCCACCCCCACGGCGCGCGCCGATGGCATGACCGATCGCGCCAATAACTATTCGTTGGACGGCATCCGCGCACGCGTCATCGGTTTCAACCTGCTCAAGTCCCAGGTGGGCAACTGCACCGAAAATAATCCACCGCCCGCCAGCCCCGACCGCCTGATACAGATCGGCGAAGACTGCACCTTCCACATCGATACCGGCGGCTGGTTCGGCTTCCAGACGCCGGGCTTTACTTATATTGCCGTGCAGCGGGTCGATGTCGCGGACCAGTTGCCTCCGGGTCAGGGTTTTATTTCCTCCATTGTCCTTCCGCCCCCGGACACAACCGCCGCGATCACTGGCATCAGTCGCTACCCCGCGGGACTGACGGCGCTGGATGAGGGGGTATTCGGTTGGCGCTTCAATCAGAACGTGCCGAGTGAGCGCATTACCGTCAAGGACGAATGGTTCCGGGCGAATGTCACCACGCGCCTCATGAACAATCCCATCGATACGGTGGCCGCGCCCAACCAACACGCGGCCCTCAGCACCAACACGTTGAACTCGACGTTTCAGGCGGTGTATTTCAATAACGTCACGAACCTGGAGGAGGTGTACAACCTGGGGGATACCACCGTGGGCTATCCGCAGGTGGCGGTGCGCCGCGTCAATCTGACCGTGACGGAACCGCGCTTGCTGCTGGTCAAAGAGGTGTGTAACGAGGCCCTGGGCGGCGTGGGCCCGGCGTGCAGTCCCTGGGTCACGGCCACCGCCGTGGGTAACGCGCAACACAATTACCTCTACCGCGTCAGAATTACCAATGAATCGATTAGTTCCGGCGTGGCGCGCGCCCCGGCCTATGACGTCAACACCACCGACATCCTCGACCCGAGCGATTATGCCCTGGTGTTCAACTTCGCGACCGATGGGCTGGACAACGACGGCGACGGGCTGATCGATGGCGCCGACCTGGATGGTGAGGGCAGTATCAACGACAACACCGTCAAGAATGCCTTGCCCGCTACCATCAGTTTTTCCCATACGCACAGCACGCCACTGTTGCGTATCAACCCGGGCCAGACCGTCACTGTTTATTACCGTGTGAACTTCGACGACGACGCTGCGCCGCGTCAGACGTTCCTCAATACGGTGACCGCGACTTACGACAGTCTTACCGGCGCTTCCGGCAACCAGAACCTGCCGCAACGTCCCACCAGCGACAGGGGCGGGGCGCGGCTGTATACGTCGGCCCCGGCAACCGCCACGGTGCAGATCATTCCGGTGTTGGTCCAGCCGAAGAGTATCACCCGTCTGGCGAACACCGCTCTGGGCGGATCACCCCAACCGATCACCATCGGCGAGGAGCTCGAATACCAGCTTGTCACATCGATCCCGGTGGCACAGTTGATAGACTTTGTTATCCGGGACGAACTGCCCGTGGGTATGCGTTGCGCGGAAGTGCCGGCCATTAACCTTAGTCTGCCACCCTACGACGTCGCCGCATTCGACCCGGGTGGACCACCCATTGCGACCACCTGCGCAGGCAACGTCGTGGAGTGGCGGTTCGGCGATCAACGGGTGACCAACGCCGCCCTGGCCCCCACCTATGACTTTGTTCTCCGGTTCATCGCGCAGGTGGAGAACACCGCCAGCACCAACAACGGCGGGATCCTACGTAATGGCGGCACCTCAACGGCGGTGACGGCCAGCTACACCGATCAGGTCGGCACCCGGGTAGTGTTGAATTTCGCCGAGGTGGCGGTGATCGTGCGTGAGCCCACCATCGCGCTGACCAAGGCGTTTGCCGTACCCACGGCGGACGCCGCCGATGAAATCACCGTCACCGTGACGGCCACCAATACCGGCAACGCCACCGCCTACAACCTGCGCGTGCTCGACGATCTCACCACACTGCCCGCCACCAAGCTGACCTATGTTGCTGGCAGTCACGGCGGTGCCAACCCGCCGGACAATGTCGATGTGTCGGTGCCGAATCGGCCGATCTTCACCTGGAATAGCGCCAACCCGAATTTCGCCATCCCGCCGGGGGCGATCCGTAGCTTTACCTTCCGTGTGCGCGTCGAGGGCAACGCACAACCGCTGGAAGTCCTGGACAATACCCTGCAGGCGGACTGGACGTCCCTGCCCAGCCTGAACACCGCTTTGAACAGCAGCGGCGCCATCGGCGCCAACGGCAGCGCCAGCGGCATGCGCAACGGCGACGTGCTGGTGGCGGGGGTCGATGCCATCAACGATTACGAGACCACGGCGAGTGCCACGGCCGCGGTCCCCGCGCTCGCCATGACCAAGACGGATCAGTCGCCGGCGGTCATTCCCGCCATCGGGGCGCACAAGAACTTCCAGATTGAAATCCGTCTGCCGGAGGGCGAGAGCCGCAACGTCGTGGTCAACGATAATCTGCAGGCGACCGGCATCAGCTATGTGCTCGAGAACAACGCCAGTTTCGACGTCACCTACACCTTCGATGGCATCACGAGTATTAATGGTGTCGCCCCGAGCGAAGCGGCGTTCCTGGCCTTTCCGGCGGACGGCGCCTCCGGCCCCGTCACCTGGAACATCGGTACCGTGGTCACCGCCGCG
>JANNJF010000633.1:0-1228 GCA_031405715.1 Gammaproteobacteria bacterium
TTGCGGTCCAGGGTGGCGCCGATCTGGCGCCCGTCGGTAAAGGCCACGGCCGCCGGTCCATCCCAGGGCTCCATGAGGGCCGCGTGGTATTCGTAGAAGGCGCGGCGCTTTTCGTCCATGAGCTTGTTCTTGGCCCAGGCCTCGGGGATGAGCAGCATCATGGCGTGGGCCAGGGTATAACCGCCGGCCACCAGCAGCTCTAAGGCGTTGTCGAAACACGCGGAGTCCGACTGGCCTTCCACGATCAGTGGCCAGAGCTTGTTGAGGTCGCTTCCCAGTAAACTCGATGTCATGGAATGCCGACGCGCCGCCGCCATCCAGTTGACGTTGCCACGCACGGTGTTGATCTCGCCATTGTGCGCGATCATGCGGAACGGATGCGCCAGGTCCCAGGTGGGGAAGGTGTTGGTGGAGAAACGCTGATGCACCAGGGCCAGGGCCGATACCATCTCCGGATCCAAGAGATCCGGGTAATACTCGCCCACCTGGTTGGCCAGCAGCATGCCTTTGTACACGATAGTGCGCGACGACAGGGACGGTATATAAAAAGTGGTACCGCCTTCCACGTCCAGGGCGCGCACGGCGTGCTCGATGCGCTTGCGCAGCACGAACAGCTTGCGCTCCAGGGCGTTGTCATCGGTGGCCGCGGCCTGGCTGCCCACCGCCACCTGGCGCACCACCGGCTCCGCCGCCTTGACCCCGGCACTCAGGCCGCTGTTGCGGGTCGGCACATCGCGCCAACCCAGCAGCGTCAGACCCTCGGCGTCGATGGTGTCACTGATGGTGCGCTCGATGGCGCCGCGCGCCATGGCTTGCTGCGGTAGAAACAGCATGCCGATACCGTAGGCACCTTCCGGCGGCAAGGTCACCCCGAGCCGCAGGAATTCCCGCCGCAGCAAGGCGTCGGGCAGTTGTGTGAGGATGCCGGCGCCATCGCCGGTGAGGGGATCGGCGCCGGTGGCACCGCGATGGGTCAGATTAGTGAGTAATTGCAGGCCTTGCACGATGATGGCGTGGCGCTTGTGGCCTTTGATATGCGCAATGAAGCCGACCCCGCAGGCGTCATGCTCCTGTTCGGGATGATAGAGACCCTGCTTCCCAGGCACCACCGGATAATTCACGTTATAACCTCGTCTTACACATTGGGCCGAACCGAGACCCCTCGGGCGGCAAAAACGCAAAAAAATGCCAAAATTCAGGCGAAAAGGCCGGTAAGTCTACCTTTTCA
>JANNJF010000634.1:0-3064 GCA_031405715.1 Gammaproteobacteria bacterium
ACCAGGGTGGGTCGGGCGGTCTCTCCCGCAGGGCATGCTGAAAGGGGCAAGGGACTGACGGGTTATTTCAGGCGATGGGTCGAGTCGATCTGATCCGCGCCGGTGATACTGCAATTCAGATCCTGCAGTATACCGTTATCGATGCTATAGATTAAACCATGTACCGTGAGCGCCTTGCCCGCCTTCCACGCATTCTGCACGATGGTGGTATGACACACGTTCATCACCTGCTCGACCACATTTAATTCGCACAGCCGGTCGAATTTCTCCTGGGCAGTTTGCATGGCGTCCATTTTTTCCTGGTGATAGCGGTAGACATCCTTGATGTGCCGCAACCAGTTGTCGATCAGCCCGTGCTCGATGTTTTCCATGGCCGCCTTGACACCGCCACAACCGTAGTGACCGCAGACGATGATGTGCTCGATGTCCAGCACATCGATGGCATACTGGATCACCGACAGGCAGTTCAAGTCGGTGTGCACCACCACATTGGCGATGTTGCGGTGCACGAAGATCTCACCGGGCAGCAGGCCGACGATTTCGTTCGCCGGCACGCGGCTGTCGGAACAGCCTATCCATAGATAGTCCGGGGCCTGCTGCTTTGACAGCTTGTCGAAAAAGCCCGGGTCGTTCGTCCGGACCTTGTTGGCCCAGTTCTTGTTGTTCTCGAAGAGGTGGTCTAGTTTACGCATACATTTCCCAGAACCGGCCACGGTCGAATTACGAATAGTCCGTATAGTACGGGGAGGCTGGCGGATTGTCGATGCGTAAACATCCCATTGAGCTACGACCATGTGCTCAATGACCCGTGCGCGACCTGCCGTTAATCGATTACAAGGCAGCGTCGCCCGTCAGTACAAGGAACTCGTTCAGCCAGCAACCATGGCATCGGCGCCGCGGCTGGCGTAAAATGCCGCACCGGATAGAACTGCAACCCCATCCAATAAGGACCCCATCATGAAACGCTCGTTTTTTGCCGTATTACTCTCCCTATCGTTGTCCGCTGTCGCTTTCGCCGGCAGCGACGCGCCCGCGAAAGCCAAACCCATGCCGGTTCTGGACATTGCCCAGACAGTGGTAAAGATGCCATTGGCTAAAGGCGTCTCCATGGACGAGGCCGTGGAGGCCATGAAGATCCGCGCCAACAACCTCAACATCAAGCTGGTGGCGGAGATGCCGC
The DNA here is from genome assembly GCA_031405715.1 of Gammaproteobacteria bacterium. Classification (GTDB taxonomy): domain Bacteria; phylum Pseudomonadota; class Gammaproteobacteria; order Acidiferrobacterales; family UBA6901; genus JANNJF01. The sequence goes on from JANNJF010000634.1 coordinate 1,181, forward strand.
TGTCGAAACAGATCGAGGCCATGGGCGAGAAGTCGCGCCGCATGGACATCTACCAGTTCTGCGATCCGCTGACCGCGAAGAAAATGGTCGAGTACGACATCAACTTCTCCGCCTATCTGCCGTGCCGCATCGCCCTGGTGGAAGATGCCAAGGGCCAGGCTTGGCTGGTCATGATGAATCTCGACATGTTCATTCAAGACCCCAAACTCGGCGCCGCGCTCAAAGGCGATGCCATCAAGGTGCGTGACACGCTCACCGAGATCATGCAGGCCGGCGCCAAGGGCGAGTGGTAATCTGTCCATGGGTTCGCCGGGCTAGTGGCGGTTGGTGTAACGCGCCACCTTTCTCTTTCTGGAGTGCGGGAGCTTGCTCCCGCTTTAACAGCGGCGGCAAGCCGCCGCATTCCATTGAGGGGGTTTATTCAGCGGTTCCTCAAGCCTTTTTTCTGCCCACCACCACCGCCTCGTTGCCGTTGGCGAACAAATAGACACTGGGCGACATGCCCACTTTCACGAACTCGGCGCTGATGTCCTCCGGCCGCAGAAAGTGATTGCCCTGCACATGTTCGCTCAGATTCTGGAAGGCCATGCCGCGGCGTGATGCATCGCGCAACGCCGACAATTCCTGCGGCCAGTTCGGCTCCCAGATGACCGCCGCGCCATTGGGTTTGAGTGAGTCCCGAATGATGGCGAAGACCTTGTCCTTCTCGTCCCATACATGATGCAGTGCGCGGTTCATGGCGATGAGGTCCGCCGGTTGCGACACGGTGTAACGATAGATATCGCCTACCTGAAACCCGAGTCGATCGTCGGCGCCCGCCGAACGCGCCAACGCCGTCGCCTGCCGGATGTTCTCGTCGAATCCGTCTAGGCCGACGCCACGCAATTGCGGGAAGACCGCGGCCAGCTGGCGTAGATACCAGCCGTTGCCACAGCCTAAGTCTACCGCCAGGCCGCCGCGCGCACCGACCTCCTGATACACCGGAATATTCGGCAGGATCTGCTGCGCAAACAACCCGCCGAACATGGCCTCCAACATCGGTCCGAACCACGGCAAAATATTGGCGCGCTCCGCCAGCACCTTCTCGCCGGGGCGCTCGCCGCTACGCATGAACGTCGTGGCACGCTCCGCCATGTGCGCGGAGAGCACCGACTGCACGGCGAACGGCATGAGATTGCCCGGGAGATCCGGGCGAAACGCCTGCCCGAGATCGGTCAGCGTGTAGCGGCCCTGGCTTTCATCGAGATAGCCGTTGGCATATGCCGCCTCGCACCAGCGCTGGAGATAAGCCGCATCCATGGCGCTGGCCGCGGCGAACTCCGCCACGCTAGCTTTGCCCAGCTTCGCCAACACCTCGAACAGATGGTTGGCGACACCGATAAAGGCTACGAACAAGGACAGTGCGCCCTGGGCCTGGGACATCACCTGGACGCGCAGATCTGCGTGCGCTGGTGGTGGCGATGCGCTATTTTTTTCCACTGGTCTGGTCATGCTGCTGTCTCCCCACGGTTTACGGTCGTTCTCGTCGGGCAGAAGTCCTGCGAAATGGCGGCAGGATTCACCGGACACAGCGACAGTTATAGCGCCTGATTTTGTCGCCCACCGAACACGGCTGCGACCGGCCCTCGACGGTGGTCCTGCCCTGCCCCAACTGCCGCCGCCCGACGGCACTATAATAACGGTGTGTCTGGGCCGAGGGATAGTTTATGGCGATTCCTAATCAGGTTGTTGAAAAAGCCCATCCATAGGCCGCACGTAGGCTGTTTTCAACAGCCTGCTATGGCATGGGTACATGCGGCACGCTATGTGCATGGACATCAACGTCAACGTGCTTGTCAGTGTGTTGATTTCTTGCTGTCAATAGGGGGAAAACCATAACATGGC
>JANNJF010000635.1:0-4740 GCA_031405715.1 Gammaproteobacteria bacterium
GATTCAACTGCCGTTTATAGGATGAAGGGTTGCATGGTAGGTATCCGCAGGCGAAGCCATCGGCGCATTTGCCGCATTTGCCGCATTTGCAAAGTTTAGCTAATTCTGCGCGGTCTGTCCCAGGGAAGGTCTGGGGTCTAAGAAGAAAGACTGTAAATTAATTTGTGTAACCGGGATAATGCGAAGTTTGGAGAATGATTCGACCGCGTGGGCACGCAACGTGACCACGCGGTCTTGGCTTCACAAAGTGGCCTACTTCACATCAATCGGCGCATTCGTGTAACTCGATCCGGTATGGACGGTCAGGCTGGCGGTATGTATGCAGTCAACATCGGTACCAACGATTAGCTGTATTTTTCCATTGATATCCGTCTGAAGGGTGCCGGCCCCTCTGATTCGGACGGGGGGCGGATTGGTTCCGGTTGCAGGGCCTAAGTAAAGGCGCTGTAGGTCTACACCGGCTCCTCCGGCTCCATCCGTTGACGTTTCCAGAGTGAGGCTGAGTGTGTAGTCGACATCAATAGATTGAATAGGCCGGCCGTTGGATCCGATCACAGTAATCGTGAAGGGATCATAAGCCCACCGGTCGGCGCCCGAGGGGGCGCAAGCAGGGGCACCCACGGCGCCTTTGCCCGCCCCGACCCAGTCGATCTTATCCGGTGAGATGGAGATGGTTGCGCCAATTGGCGCTGGTGAACCGCTACCGCAACCGGCCAGCAACAGTACCGGTAGCGCCAACATCATGAGCTTATGAATAAGCTTGATCTTTTTCATTGCAGCGGCGCTCCCACCGTTTTTACTTCACGTTATTGGTTTACCATGCTGCCAACAGGGCAACAGCGGTTTGTCTCTGAAGGGTAGTCCATAACTTCCCACAAACCAGCCAAGCGGACGACTTTGCCAGCTTAGTTCATGCGCAAGCTTAGAAAATAGCACTAACCGCTTGTAAGTTTTACTGTAGTTTATTCCGGTATTATTGGCAAGCGAGATAGCATCGGTAAGCGGCAGGGTACAAAGCATGCCGGGGACAACGTGCGTACTTTGTTAGGTCGTGGTTGGCAGACCGAGCAACTGCCCCAGTTCTTTCCGATTCACCCGTCGCATGGGTTTGCCGTCCACAGGACTCAAAGGCGCCTCCCGCGCCCCATGGCGGGTGAAGACGGCGAGTTCAATGGTCGTGCCGTCGGCCAGAAAACGGTAGGCGGGTAGATTCTCATGCCGCTCGCCGCCGTAGCGCACGTGGCGGCTGGCGACGTCATACGGGATGTGGTGATCCTGCAGCAGAAAGCCGATGTCCTCCGGGGTGTCCGCCGCCACATGCAGGTGGACTTCCGAGTAGGCGGTGACATTGCCGCTCAACACCGCCCCCACCAGGCGCGGTTCGAAGGTTTCCAGCAGGCCCATGGCATCCAACGCCAGGGTGCGGAGTTTGCGCAGGGTGTGGGGCAGGTCCTGGGCATGGAACAGTTGCAGGTACTGGGTGAGGGCGTCTTCGATTTCCTGATTGGACGGCAGGTGCTTCAGGTCCGGCTGATTCAGGCGGTTGGCCGCCTTGCGTTTGGCGGTGTGAAAGTCCTGCACACCCTCCTCCGCTATGATGCGTGCGGCCTCGGTGCAGAGGCGCAGGCGCAGCTGTTCGACGCCGCGTCCGCCGGCATGTTCGCTGTGGGAGCGTTTGGTTTGGCGCCGCGGGCGGGGGCCGGGTTTGGGCGACATCAGAACAGACCGTCGCGCACGTTATCGGTACTCCCTCCGCTGGCCGGTGCGCCCGCCGCGCCGCTGCTCTCCGTCGGCTGGGTGCCGCTGACGAAATATTCCGGCATGCCGTCGGGATCGTCCGCCGTGGTGAGCTTGCCGGTTTCACGGTTGATGGTGGCGCTGACGATGCCGTGGGGCCGCAGCAGAGGTTGTTCCGGCACGCCGTCCAGAACGACGCGCATGTAATCGACCCAGATGGGCAGGGCGGCGCGTCCGCCGACCTCACCCCGTCCCAGGGGCGTGGGCTGGTCGAAACCTACCCAGGCGGTGGTGACCACCTCGGCGTTGAAGCCGTTGAACCAGGCGTCACGATGGTCGTTGGTGGTGCCGGTCTTGCCCGCCAGGTCGTGGCGCCCAAGCACCATGGCGCCGGTGCCGGTGCCGGCGCTGACGACGTCGCGCAGGATGCTGGTCATGAGGAAGGCGTTTTGCGGCGTAATCACCCGCGGGGCATAGTGCGGGGCTGCCGGTTTCGCCGCGTCCGGCTTGCCGGGCGTGGACACGGTGGTGGGCGCCGGTGCGGTAGTGGGTGTTGTGGTCGGTGTCGGCGTGGGCGTCGTTTCGGCGCGACTCAGATCGGCGCAGCCTGATTTCACGACAGACCCGGGTAACCCGCAGGCCAGGGCCGGGTTGGCCATTTCCAGGACGTTATGGTTGGCATCCTCGATACGCGAGATGAAATACGGTTCCACCCGATAACCGCCGTTGGCAAAGATGGAAAACGCCGAGGCCATTTGCAGCGGTGTGACCGAGGCGGTGCCCAGCACCAGGGACAGATTGCGCGGCAGCTTGGCGGCATCGAAACCGAAACGTGTCATGTAGTCCACGGCGTAATCCGGACCGATGGCGCGCAGCAGGCGCACCGCCACCAGATTGAGCGACAGGGTCAGCGCCTTGCGCAGACGCGTGGGGCCAAAGAACTGTTTGCTGTAGTCCTCCGGCCGCCATTCATCCTCCAGGCTCACGTCTTCCACCACGATGGGCGCGCCACTGATCAGGCTGGCCGGTGTGAAGCCTTTTTCCAGTGCCGCTGAATAAACAAAGGGTTTGAAACCGGAGCCCGGTTGCCGTTCCGCCTGTAAGGCGCGATTGAATTTGCTTTGTTGGTAGAAATCGAAGCCGCTGGTGAGGGCGAGGATAGCGCCATCCTTGGGGTTAAGGGACACCAGGGCGCCGGCGATTCGCGGGACCTGGGCCAGCCACCATTCGCCTTCCTTGACCTGTTCGAGATAAATGATGTCGCCCCGGCGCAGCACGTCGCGGGCCGCCTTGGGGTTCGCGCCCACAGCGTCCTCGCTGATGTAGGCCTGGGCCCAGCTTAGACCCGGCCAGTCCACCGTCACCGTGGCACCGTCCTGCAGGTACACCTGGGCAGTTTTTTCCTCAATGCCGATGACGATGCCCGGCAACAGCGGGCCGACCGTGGGATAGTCTTTCAGCAGTTCATCCAGGCGGGTCGGTGCCGGTGGGTCCGTCAGTTTTTCCCGTGCCACGGGGCCGCGATAGCCATGCCGCCGGTCGTAGGCCAGCAGCCCCTGACGCAGGGCCTGGTCCGCGGCCTGCTGGTCCTTGGCGCGGATGGTGGTGTAGATGTTATAGCCCTCGGCATAGCTGTTTTCCGAATAGGCCTGGTACATATATTGGCGCGCCATTTCGGCAATAAACGGGGCATCCACATTAAAGCGCACGATGTGCTTGCTGGCGGCCAGGGGGGCGTTGATGGCCTCGGTATAGCTGGCGGCATCGATGTAATGCAGCTTGAGCATGCGACGCAGGACGTAATTCCGCCGGTCCTGGGCACTCTCCGGGTTGGCCAAGGGGTTGTTGCGCGAGGGCGCCTTGGGCAGGCCGGCCAGCATGGCCATTTCCGGCAGCGTCAGTTCGGGCAGCGTCTTGCCGTAATAAACCTGGGCCGCCGCGGCAAACCCATAGGCGCGATTGCCGAGGAAAATCTTATTGAGATAGAGCTCGAGGATTTCGTTTTTCGACAGCTCGCGTTCGATTTTGAACGCCAGCAGGATCTCTTTCAGCTTGCGGGTATAGGTTTTTTCCGGACTGAGAAAGTAGTTGCGTGCCACCTGCATGGTGATGGTGCTGGCGCCTTCGTTGCGTCCGCCGGAACGGAAATTTGCCAGGGCGGCGCGCAGTATGCCTTGAAAATCCACGCCCTGGTGATAATAGAAAGAGTCGTCCTCCGCCGCCAGGATGGCATGAATCAGGGGTTCCGGCACTTGGTCTATAGTCACCGGTATGCGCTTTTCCTCACCGAACTCTGCAATCAGGGTGCCTTCCGCGGTATACACCCGCATGGGCACTTTGAGGTGGCTGTCGCTCAGGCTGTCCAGGGATGGCAGGGTAGGCGTCAGGATCAAGGCCACCAGGGCGGTAAAGATCACGCCGGTCACGAATAGCCCGAACAAGGCGATCAGCAAAAGTTGCCAGGGCTTGCGCGGGAGATGGGCGGATAGGGTGGGCTTGGTAAAAGGACTTCCAGGGGTGCTCATGGGGGCTGAAACGTTTGCTACCTTGTGGGTGGATAGGCAGAGAATCGAGCAACGAGTATAAAACGTAATCCCCATCGGCCCAATAGAAATTTGTCATTTCCGTTTGTCATCGTCTATATTTGGGGGTAGTATTTAATGCAAACTTACACGTATCCAGTCTAACTTACTGGAAAAAGAGAGAAAAAATTGGCCGGCTTAAGTCAACTTTTGGCTAAAAAAAGGCAGCCGCTGATTGGTGTTGATATCAGTGCCTCTTCCATCAAGATTCTAGAGCTTAGTAGATCCGGGGAGCATTTCCGGGTGGAACGCTATGCGGTGGAGCCCCTGCCGCAGAACGCCGTGGTCGAGCATAACTTTTTCAACAGCGGTAGCCACTTCAGTAGCCTTGCTGTCGAATGGAAAAATTGTTGCAGCAGGATTTTCAGGAAACAGTCTTGCTTTAGCACAATATAATACTAATGGAATATTGGACACAGCT
>JANNJF010000636.1:0-2468 GCA_031405715.1 Gammaproteobacteria bacterium
ACCACTAAACAAGTCCCCTCTCCCCCGTGCACTTCGGGGGAGAGGGTTAGGGTGAGGGGGATAATCAACGGTTTTTCCCTCACCCTGTCCCTCTCCCACAGGGAGAGGGAACCTAGCATCATCGTTTCTGCCACTTGTTCAGAGGTTCCCTCAGGGCTGCGCCCGGGAGTATGCGCAGAAGACACAGGAATAGGGGTTACCTGAGGGCCTCAGGAACGCATCATTTTACTGATCTTGGCCGCATCCGGCGCCAGCACCACACCCTTCTCCGTGACAATGGCGTCGATCAGGCCGGCGGGGGTGATATCAAAGGCCGGGTTCCAGGCCATCGCCCCCGCGGGCGCGGTGCGTTGCCCGGCAAATTGCAGGACTTCGTCCGGACTGCGGTTTTCGATAGGGATGTCGGCGCCGCTCGCCGTGTCCAGATCCACCGTGCTGGTGGGGGCCACCACCATAAATTTCAGGCCGTGATGGCGTGCCGCCACGGCGGTGGAATAGGTGCCGATCTTGTTGGCCACATCGCCATTGGCGGCGATGCGGTCCGAGCCGACGATGACCCATTGCACCTTACCTTGCTGCATCAGATAGGCCGCCGCACCGTCGGCGATGAGGGTCACCGGGATACCTTCCTGCACCAGTTCCCAGGCAGTGAGGCGCGCGCCCTGCAGCCAGGGGCGCGTCTCATCGGCATAGACCTGCTGGATACGTCCCGCGGCCACACCGGCCCGTACCACGCCGAGGGCCGTGCCATAACCCCCGGTGGCCAGGGCACCGGTATTGCAATGGGTCAGCACGCCACTGCCCGGGGCGATGAGGGCAGCACCCAACTCACCCATGTGATGATTGGCGGCAATATCCTCGGCATGGATGCGCTGCGCCTCCTGCAACAGACGCGGCAGAGGATCGGATGCGTCCAGCTGCGCGATGACGGCGCGCATACGCTCCACCGCCCAGCGCAGATTCACCGCGGTGGGCCGGGCCGCGGCGAGTTGCTCCAGGTCCGGGCCCATGGCCGCGCGCCAGCTCGCCGGTTGCGCGCGGTAATGCGCGCGCGCCGCCAGCACCACGGCATAGGCCGCCGCGATGCCGATGGCCGGCGCGCCGCGCACCACCATGTCGCGGATGGCATCGGCCACCGCCGTCAGCGTGTCCAGGGTGATCACTTCTTCGTGCAGGGGGAGCCGGCGCTGATCGATCAGCTTGAGACATCCGTCGCTCCACTCCACCGCACGGATACGGTCGTAGGGGATCGGGGCTTCCTGGAGGTGGGAGATGGGCATGGTGGTCCGGGTAAATTCAGGGAAAGTGAAAATACCACAGACACCAACCTGCCGACAGTACACATGGAGTTCAGCGGTGGAGTGCGGCGGCTGGAGTGCGGGAGCTCGCTCCCGCTTTAATAAAGGCGGCTCGCCGCCGCTTCCTTAATCGACACCGCGTCTTTTTTTTGTGTGCGGGAGCAAGCTCCCCTTATTAACGCGGCGGCAAGCCGCCGCACTCCACACCGCCGCACTCCATAACCATTTTGTCATGCAAGGCCGCGAGATGAATTCACCCCACACCTTCCGCTATACTGCCACGACTAACCAACGGCCCCTGGCATGCAAAAAGTCGACACTATCATCAACGCCCGCTGGGTGATCCCGGTGGAACCGGACATCACCCTCGCCCACCACAGCATCGTGCTGCACCAGGGCAAGGTGCTGGCGGTCCTGCCCATTGCCGACGCGCGCCGGCAATACCAGGCGGACGAGATAGTCGACCTTCCCCAGCACGCGCTCATCCCCGGCCTGGTCAATGCCCACACCCACGCGGCCATGGCGCTGTTCCGCGGCCTGGCGGACGACCTGCCGCTGATGGACTGGCTACAGCAACACATCTGGCCGGCGGAGGCACGCTGGGTCAATACCGACTTTGTGCGTGACGGCACCCGCCTGGCCGTGGCGGAAATGCTCAAGGGCGGCACCACCTGTTTCAGCGATATGTATTTCTTTCCCGCGGACACCGCGCACACCGCGCGCGAGGCGGGCATGCGCGCTGTGGTCGGGCTGATCATGATCGACTTCCCCACGGCCTACGCCCAGACAACCGCGGAGTACCTGGAGAAAGGACTGGCCCTGCACGACACCCTGCGCAACAGCGAACTCATTACGACAAGTTTCGCACCCCACGCGCCGTATACCGTGTCCGACGGCCCGCTGGAAAAAATCCGCACGGTGAATAATGAGCTGAATTTGCCGGTGCACATCCATCTGCACGAAACCGCCCACGAGGTGGACGAGGCCGTGGCCAAGACTTTGCTGCGCCCATTACAGCGCCTCAACCGTCTGGATCTCGTCAACCCCAACCTGGTGGCGGTGCACATGACGCAGTTGAACGCGGAGGACATCACCCTGCTGGCGCAGAGCGGCGCGCACGTGGTGCACTGCCCGGAATCCAACCTCAAACTCGCCAGTGGTTTCTGTCCC
>JANNJF010000637.1:0-2968 GCA_031405715.1 Gammaproteobacteria bacterium
TGGATGGTGGCGACGTTCAACTCGTCCACGTCAGCGCCTTCGTTGTGTTCGGCGTTGGCGATGGCGGACTCCAGCACCTTCTTCACCGGCTTGGCGGCCTTGCGCGTGCTGAACTGCAGAATCTCCAGGGCGCGCTCCACCGGCAGGCCGCGGATCTGGTCGGCAATCAGCCGGCCCTTCTGCGGCGACAGGCGTATGAATTTCAATATGGCAGTAGCTTGCATCGCGATTATTTCTCCGCTGTGACCTTCTTGTCGGCAGAATGGCCCTTGAACGTACGCGTCGCGGCAAACTCGCCGAGCTTGTGGCCGACCATGTTTTCCGTGATGAGTATGGGCACGTGCTGCCTGCCGTTATGCACGGCAATGGTCAGGCCGATGAAATCCGGCATGACAGTTGAGCGGCGCGACCAGGTCTTGATCGGTTTTTTGCTGCTCTCGACGTGAGCCTTGTCCACCTTGCTGGCAAGGTGATGATCCACAAAGGGACCTTTTTTAACGGAACGTGGCACGACTTAACCCTCTCTCGTTTTGCTGCGACGGCGGATAATCATGCCGTCAGTGCGTTTATTTCCGCGCGTCTTGTAACCCTTGGTCGGGGTACCCCACGGGCTGACCGGATGACGGCCACCCTTGGTGCGTCCTTCGCCACCACCATGCGGATGATCCACCGGGTTCATGGCGGTGCCACGAACCGTCGGACGCCATCCACGCCAGCGCTTGGCGCCGGCCTTGCCCAGCTTGCGCAGGGAGTGCTCGGCATTGCCCACTTCGCCGATGGTGGCGCGGCAATCCACATGCACCTTACGTACTTCACCGGAACGCAGGCGGATCTGGGCATACAACCCTTCGCGTGCCACCAGCTGTATGCCGGTGCCGGCGGAACGCGCCAGCTGTGCGCCGCGACCCTGCTTGAGTTCGACGCAATGGATGGTGCTGCCCACCGGGATATTACGCAACGGCAAGGCATTGCCCGCCTTGATCGGTGCATCCGCTCCGGAACGGATTTCGCTGCCCGCCGTTATGCCCTTGGGGGCAATGATGTAGCGACGCTCGCCATCGGCGTACAACACCAGCGCGATATTCGCGCTGCGGTTGGGATCATACTCCAGGCGCTCGACCCGGGCGGTGATGCCGTCCTTGTCGCGCTTGAAATCGACCAGACGGTACTGGCGCTTGTGCGCACCGCCACGATGGCGCACGCAGATGCGGCCCAGATTGTTGCGGCCATTGATCTTGGCCTTCTTTTCGATCAGCCCAGCGAACGGCGTGCCCTTGTGTAGCTCAGGATTGACGACCTTGAGCAACGCGCGGCGTCCAGGTGATGTCGGTTTAACTTTTACCAGTGCCATAAAAAATCTTCCCCGTTACTTCGCTGCTTCAATGCCGGCGAAATCGATGTCCTGACCCGGCTTCAACGTTACGTAGGCCTTCTTCCAGTCCTGACGGCGACCGGGGGTCTTGCCACTGCGCTTGATCTTGCCCCGTACGTTGGTCACGGTGACCGAGGCGACCTGCACGCTGAACATTTTTTCCACCGCCTGCTTGATGACAGGCTTGCTGGCATCGCGGCGGACTTCAAAGATGAACTGATGATGCTTGTCCGCTATCCGGGTGCTTTTCTCCGAAATATGCGGGGCCAGTATCACCTGATACAGTTTTTCGTCTTTCATGCCAACATCTCCTGCAGACGTTTGATGGCCGGGACGGTCATGATGACCTTCTCGTGGCCGATCAGACAGACTGGATCGATGGTCGACACATCACGCACATCGACCTTATGCAGGTTGCGCGCGGACAACTGCAGATTCTGATCCACACTGTCGGTGATGATCAACACATCGGCCGCGCCGAGAGCGGTCAGTTTGGCCACCAACGCCTTGGTCTTGGGCGAGTCCAGAGTGAAACTCTCGACAGCCACGATACGCTCCTGGCGCAGCAACTCGGAAAAGATCGAGCGCATGCCGGCACGGTGCATTTTCCTGTTCACCTTGTGGGTGACATTTTCCAGGGGTGATGACGGGAACACCTTACCACCGCCGCGTACGGCGGAACGGTTCTTCTGGGCCCGGGTCCCCATGCGCGCATTGGCCTGAAAGGCCACCACGACCTGGTGCACCAGGGACTCGTTAAAATCGGCCGCGAAGGTCACGTCGGACACTTCGATGTCCGTTCCGGCCTTGCTGCCTGCATCATTCATTACGCTGACTTTCATCACAGCATTCCTTATTTCTTTTTAGCCTTCACGGCGGGACGTATCATGACATCCGCACCCTTGGGACCAGGGATCGCACCCTTGACCAGCAACAGATTGCGCTCGGTATCGACGCGCACCACTTGTAAACCTGACTGCGTACGGGTGACATGGCCCATGTGACCGGCCATTTTCTTGCCGGGGAATACACGTCCCGGGGTCTGGCGCTGACCGATAGAACCCGGCGCACGGTGCGACAGTGAGTTACCGTGACTGGCGCGGCCACCGGCGAAATGATGACGCTTCATGACACCGGCAAAACCCTTACCGATGGTCGTGCCCTGCACATCCACCATCTGGCCTTCGGTAAAAATATCGACCTTGATCTCGCCGCCGGCCTGCAGTGCGTCGCCTTCACCGTCTTCCAGGCGGAACTCCCACAGATTGCGGCCCGGCGTGACACCCGCCTTGGCGAAGTGACCGACCATGGGCTTGGTAACGCGGCTCAAACGGCGCTCACCGATGGTCACCTGCACGGCGCGATAGCCGTCGGTGGCCTCGCTCTTGATCTGCGTGATGCGGTTCGGGCCCACTTCCAATACGGTCACGGGAATCGCCGCACCTTCCGCGTTGAACACGCGGCTCATGCCTATTTTCTTACCCACCAATCCAATTGCCATAATCGTTTCGCCTTTTATAAAATCAGTGGCAAGTAGCAAGTGGTAAGTAGCAAGGACAACCCAAACGCCTTTACTTGCTACTTGCTACTGCCGTT
>JANNJF010000638.1:0-1359 GCA_031405715.1 Gammaproteobacteria bacterium
TACTCTGTATTTATGGAAGGATCATGCAATCTCTAGCACTGCTCAAAATACTTGCACAAAGTTCCAAAAGTATTAAAGCGGGCCACAGCAAACCCGTGAAGAAAGCCTTTGCGGATATTCGAAAACTGGTTAAGAGACTCGTACCTTGATGAATACAGATCGAAGGAGATGCGGTGTGGCTGAACTCAAATACGACCCAGTAAAACACGATCATATGGCCTTTCTTGATAAGGCATCCAAACGTAGAGGCTTTCGTGAAGCTTATGATGCTCTGGAAGTCGAGTACGCCCTGGCGCATGAAAATGACCAAAGTACCAATATGGTAGATATTGGTAGGAAATTGGTAGGTCATAGTCTGCTGAGAAGATTGCTTTGAACGTCGAGCAAACAGGGTATCTTGGCCTTGGACTTCGGGTTCTTATTTCGGTACACCGTGTACTGCGCCATCAGAAACCCCGGATGCCATCGCTGAATACGCCGTTGGTTTCGACGTACTCGTTGTAGGCTGCAATGGCCTCCCGGTTCTCGGAAAGCCATTGTTCATTGCGCCGACGCTTGATTAAATGCTCCAGAGCTTCTTCCAGGCCGGAAGACAGGCTGATGTCCGGTTCGCGGGTTTTTTTCAACAGGTCGCTTAGGACAGGGTCTTGGCCAACGCACCCTTGGCCAGTTCGATGTCGTAATCTGCCTGCAGGCGCAACCACCAGCCATCCGATAGCCCGAAGAACCGGCACAGCCGCAGATCGGTGTCAGCGGTAATGCTGCGCTTGCCCGCCACGATCTCGCCGATAGGCTGCTGGGACACACCGATCGCCTTGGCCAGCCGGTATTGCGTAAGCTCCATGGGCTTGAGAAACTCTTCTAACAACATTTCGCCCGGTGAAACTGGAATCATCATCGTCACATTTCCTCAGTCAACGTTTACATGCGGCAATGTATTGATATTTCGCCCCGTCATGAACACCCTTTCCGGTTCAAGGTGCACACTATCCAGTTGTTCCGGAATTCCTGTTTATTTCCTCTGACCCGAATGGCACTTACTTAAGGTCATACAGTGCGCGACCATCAAGGCGAGGCCGTGTTTTTAGTAACCAGAGCCATCCCCTGTCTGTGGGCAAGACAGCGTGAGTCCCTGGACAGGGCGGAAGACAACGGTAAAAACACGTTGTGGGGTCAACCCTTCGTAGTACGGTAGGTTGGGGTGAATGAAATGAACCCCAACGATTGTGTACACGAGGTCATGTTGGGGTTCGCGATGCACACCCCAACCTACCGCACTGACCCGAATGGCACTTACTTAAGGTCATACAGTGCGCGACCATCAAGGCGAGGCCGTGTTTTTAGTAACCAGAGCCATCC
>JANNJF010000639.1:0-2492 GCA_031405715.1 Gammaproteobacteria bacterium
TACACCAGACACCGCCACAGGTGATCATCGGTCGCGATGGCCGTGGCATGGTAGCGATCTTCCCAAAACGCCCCCGGCCGTCCCTTGCGCCGGTTGTAGGCCTGCGCGGTGCGCCCGGCGATGAGCTGCAAGCTGGCGGGGATCGCCGCCGCGTCTGTGTCGCGCACCAACAGGTGAATATGATTCGAGGTGACTGCGTAGTTAAGCACCGACAGCCCATACCGGCGCCGCGCCTCGTATAGCCAACCGATCCACTGACGCCTGTCCCTGCCGAACTTGAGCAGAAACTCCTTTTTGTGACAGCGGTGTGTGATGTGCCAGACCTGACCCGGTAGAAAATGACGGTGCGCACGCGGCATGAACAACCCCTCCTTGGATTAGTAAGCCGGAAACCTAAACGTACTGTGCCGCATGGCGCAAGATGCGGCAAGGTGAGCAGTGATCCCGGGAGATCAAGCGCTATTGTTGGAGAGCAAAAAGTGGCGATTAAGGCCTATTTCGTGGCCGATTATCGTAACATTGTCGAGATAGTTCAGTGTGTTGGAGAGGTCCGACCCTTGAATTTCCCTTGAATTTTCGGTCAATTTGTCCAGTCTTCGACATGCAGGTCGGCTACCTGACCGAAAGCCCGGTCGTTTGTCACCAGTATCGCGCCAACGCCCAGCGCGTGCGTGGCAATCAGCAGATCAAGCGGCGCGAGTATCTTGCCTTGACGTTCCATATCGGCCCGCACAGTCCCGTAACGTTCCGCAGTTACGCTATCCCAGGGTAGCACATCGACGCGTCGCAGGAGTTCCCATACGGCGAGGTGGAGCCGCTTTGCGTCCGACCGCTTCGCCAGGCCAAAAAGCAGCTCGCCCTCGGTAATTGCCGAGACGCAAAGGGATGCCATTGGCGCAGCCACGACGTGCCGGGCGACGGTCGGATGTTCCTTGATCAAGTGGCTCACCGTGTTGGTATCGAGCATGTACCGCTTCATTCGCTCCACCCCTCGAAGGGGTCACGATCATGCGTTCTCTGGTTGCGTTCTTTCTCGTCCAGGAAATCGGCCGGTACCTCGGCACCCTTGAGCGCAGCGAAGAAGTCATCCCAAGTTGCTGGCTTGCGCGACAAGATCACGTCGCCAGTTTCCGGGTCTTGGCGGATGAAAACTTCCTTGGTATCACACCGATAGGCGGCCGGCAAGCGTACTGCTTGACTGCGGCCGTTGGTGAACAGTTTGGCGACTTGGCTCATGGCTGTATCCTCTTGCGCTGGTAGATATCAAAGTATATGCCTAATGGATAGGATATACCAAGGCATAGGCCTGGTTGCAATGGATAAAGACTGACGGTACTTTTCGGGGTGAAAAGCGGCGATTAAGGGCGATTTTGTGGCCAATTGTCGGAGCATTGTTGTGATGATTCAGGGGGGTTAGGGAGGCCCAACCTTAAGAACTTACTTCTGTAAACCGAGGTCGCCCTGGCAAAAAGGCGGTGTGGAAAACTTCAATCTGCGGCTACGGCGATTTCTGCCGCGTGATTTTGATATCGCGCAGCTGACCGGCCGGGAACTACAAGGAATCATCAGGCGCATGAACCGGACACCTCGAAAGTGTCTCGACTTCCTGACACCTGAGGAGGCCTATCGGGCGGCGTGTCGCGCTTCGCGTTAGAACTCACCACCTCGACTGGCTCGACTGGATCGACTGGCCACTGACCGGAATTCAGCCCCCGGCCCTCTGCCCGTCGGCAATATTTACTATACTATGGGTAGCGTAGTATAGTGTCGCCATGATCAAAACATGGGCGAACCGAGCCACGGAGCGATTTTATGCGGAGGGTAAGGCTTCTTCATTTCGAGGCTTAGACGTCGAGGCCGCCCAGGATCTGCTTGCGGTGCTCGACGTGGCCGCAAGCTTGAAGGATATCAGCCCATTGAGAAGTGTGGGTCTGCACAAACTCAAGCATGATCGCGCCGGCCAGTGGGCAATGACTGTCAACGACCGATGGCGGATCTGCTTTCGGTTCAAGGACGGAGACGCATACGACGTGGAGATAGTTGATTATCACCGAGGGTAACTGAGCCTCACCGAGGGTACTGATATGGTATTGATTCATCCTGGCCGGATCTTGAAGCGCGAATTGGCAGCGCGCGAGCTGAGCGCAAATCGTTTCGCGCTCGCAATACGCGTTCCATCCGGACGCGTCACCGACATTCTCAATTTCAAACGTGGCGTGACACCGGAAACCGCGCTGAGGTTCGCGCGTTACTTCGGCAACAGCCCCGAGTTCTGGATGACTCTACAAGCGCGCTACGAGCTCGCGAAAGCTAAGCAAGAACTCGGTGCGCGGATAAACGCGGAAGTCCAGCAAGCGGTGCGCGCGTAATGGCACCGACGTGTAATTATTTTAAGTGGGTCTTCGTGAAGTCGTGTGGGTAAAAACACAGCCTAAAGTACGCCCAACCCCTGTAATTACCGATACGAAACGCATTTAACGGATAGCAAAGTT
>JANNJF010000640.1:0-1749 GCA_031405715.1 Gammaproteobacteria bacterium
GCGATGCCCGACGCGATGCTCAATTAGCCGCCGGCAATGTGGCGGAAAGCGGCCCAGGCACAGGCACTTACGGCGATAGTGGATAGGTCGCCGAAGCTAGCCCCCTAACAATACAAGAATGGCTTGTTCGACACTTGATGATTGCTGACCTCGGTCCGAGGTTGGTTGGATCTCGGTGACGACGCCCGAAAAGACCCTTGTCACCTCCCGGCGGATAGCCGGGGCGACCAGAGAACAACTTGCAGGCCAGGAGAGCGATGGTCGAGGCGCGGGCAGGTGCTGCCGCGCGTCTCGCCGGATTTGGAATCCGGTGTCCATTGCGTTGGAACTGACGACTCAGGGAGGAGTTGTGTGATGCGCAATCTGCTTGCAGCAGGACTGTTGGCACTCTTCGTGGCCAGTTCCGTGGGCTGCATCATCCCAGCCTATTCGGGCGACCCAGCGCGTCGCAGGTCGCAAGCGTCATGGCCCTGGTGGATAAAGGCCCCACCACACGATTCAAACCTTCATTATTGCAACAACATAAGACTTACCTATCCGGTGTCCGTAAAAAAGAATTTCTCTGTACGCCCTTGGCAAGCAGATCTGAGCATCGCGACTTTACGCTCGCAGGATCACGCCTTTGATTCTTTTGGCAGTCAGCGAGCGTTACACCCCCATCCTAACCATCCCCCTAAAAGGGGGAAGGGACTACCAGGTTTTTCAAAGATCGCGCCCGAGCACCTTGGCGATGCCGCGCAGCTCTACCATCAACTGGTTCAGCTGCTCCGGTGACAGTGCCTGATCGGCGTCACACCAGGCCTCACTCGGATGCGGATGCATCTCTACCAGCAGGCCATCGGCGCCGGCAGCCACGGCGGCGCGCGCCAGGGCCGGTACCATCCAGGCCTTGCCGCCGGCATGGGACGGGTCGATGATCACCGGTAGATGGGTTTCGCGCTTCAGTACCGGAATGGCGGTGACGTCGAGCATGTTGCGATAGGCCGTTTCGAAACTGCGCACGCCGCGTTCGCAGAAAATGATCTTGTGATTGCCGCCGGCGGCGATGTATTCCGCCGACATCAACCATTCGGAGATGGTTGCGGACATACCGCGCTTGAGGATCACCGGTTTGTCCACCCGGCCCACTTCCTTCAGCAGGTCGAAATTCTGCATGTTGCGCGTGCCGATCTGGATCACGTCCACATCGTGCTTTAAAAAAGTATCGAGCTGACGCACGTCCATGAGTTCGGTCACCACCGGCAGCTTCTCCTTGTGTCCGGCGGTCATGAGATATTCCAGGCCTTTTTCCCCCAGGCCTTGGAATGTATAGGGACTGGTGCGCGGCTTAAACGCACCGCCGCGCATCAGGCGGCAGCCGGCGGCGCGCACCGCAGAAGCGGAGGCCGCCATCTGTTCGGGGGTCTCCACCGAGCACGGTCCGCTGATCACCTGCACCGTGTTGCCGCCGATGGGCACGCCACCCACCATGATGACGGAGTCCTGCTCGTGCCATTCACGCGCGACAATCTTGTACGGCTTGAGAATGCGGATGACCCGTTCGACACCCGCCAGGGTTTCGATGACCTCGCTGGAGATCTTGCGATCGTCACCGATGGCGCCGATCAGGGTACGTTCGGCGCCGCGCGAGATATTCGCCGTCAGGCCGAGTTCGGCCAGGTGCTCGTTCACCGCGTCGACCTGCTCAGCCGTGGCATCGGATTGCATCACAAAAATCATAAATAAAAACTGCTCAGGTAAAAGGGCGGC
>JANNJF010000641.1:0-9037 GCA_031405715.1 Gammaproteobacteria bacterium
GGCGTCGAGGAAGACCGGCAGCAGCAGCGCCGCCACGATCTGGCCGATGACGAGATTGACCGCCACGCCAAGGCGGATCAGGACCAGGTCGCGCAATGTCACCGGCCCAAGATATCATTCAAGACTGAACTTTCACACAGGAGTCTGTCGCATGAATCGCTCGCTTCGTTCGCTGGCACTTGCCGTCCTGCTCATTCCCGCCGCCCTCGGCACCGCCGCCGCCCAGCAAGGCCCGGGTGGACCGCCGCAGCCGCCGCTGCCGCCCAACGGCTGGCGCATCGACATGAACCACAGTGCCGTGACATTCCGGGTCCGGCACCTGGGCTTCGGCGGCGTCAGGTCCTTGATCTCGTAGCGCAGCACCTTCACGCCCCAGTTGGCGGCAGCCTCGTCCAGGGCGGCGACCACGGTGTGGTTGATGCTGGCGCGTTCCTCGAAGGTTTTGTCCAGCTCCATCTTGCCGATGACCGAGCGCAGGGTGGTCTGGGCCAGCTGGCTGATGGCGAGGATGTAGTCGCTGGAACCGTAGGACGCGAGCTTGGGGTCGGTCACCTGAAAGTAGAGGATGCCGTCCACCTGCAGCTGGGTGTTGTCGCGCGTGATACAGATCTGGCTCGGAACATCCAGGGGGATTTCCTTGAGCTCGTGCCGGTAGGCGAGGCGATCGATGAACGGGACGACGATATTCAGGCCGGGGGCGAGGGTGCCGTGATAGCGCCCGAGCCGTTCGACCACGTAGGCGGTTTGCTGCGGCACCACCTTGATGGCCTTGAAGACAAAAATCAGCGCGACGGCGAGTAAGATAATGGCGATTTCCATGGATTTCCTCTGGATGGTGTTTACTGATTAACCGGGTTTGTGCTGGCTAAGGATGAGGACAGAACCATTGCGGTCCTTAATATAGAGCGGCACGTTGTGCGGTGTATCGGGCGATTCGAGTTCCGCGTCCCATTGGGTGCCGCGATAGGTAACGCGCGCGCTGCCGTTTTCGTGCCAGGTCTCCACCGTCACCCGCTGGCCGATATCCAGATTCTGGTTTTCGGGCATAGTCTTGTGACTGTGGGCGGTTTTCCAGGCGCGCAGCAGCAGCGTGCCCGCGACGCCGATGATGGCGGCCACCACCAACTGGACGGTGAAATCGAACTTCCCGAGGGCCATGAGTCCGCCGGCACTGAGGGCAATGCTGAACACCAGCATGTAAAACGTGCCGGTGAGCATTTCCAGCCCGAGCACGCCCAAGGCCAGCAGAAACCACCAGACATACGGTTGCATGATGTTATCCCCTTTGTGACATTGAGTCGCGTGGCGGTGCAGTGTGTGCCGGTAGTCTTCTTTTGTCGGCAACTTGCACTATCTTAGCAGAGTAATCCGCCGTTGTGGCGTGCCGTCCCACTGGGACAGCAGCCGTCAGGTTAGGCCCATGCCTTCCACAACAAGGAAGTGCCGCTGATCAAGAGCAGGCAGCCGATGATGCGCTGCATCTGCGCCGATGACAGACCGATGTGCACCCGGTGGCCGAGGTACAGGCCCAGCGCCATCAGGGGTAGTGCCCCCAGCAAGGCCACGAAGATACCGTCCTGCAGCAACAGGCCGGCGATGATGAACGTGACGATGCGCAGACCGCCGTCGATCAGGAACAGGGCGCTGAAGGTGGCGCGCAGTTCGGACTTGTCGCGCAGTCGATGCGACACATAGATCACGTAGGGCGGTCCGCCGGTGCCGAACAGGGCGCCGACCATGCCCCCAGCCAGGCCCGCCGGCACGGCCCACCAGCGCGATATGTGCTTCTCGCCGTGCAGGTTGAGCGCACTGCGCAGTCCAAACAACAGGACGATCACGCCGAGGCCAATGAGCAGGGGTTGGCGCGGCAGGTTGATCAGGAGTCCCACGCCCAGGATGATCCCCACGGCGCTTGTTGGCAGCAGGAGGCGGACTTCGTCCCAGCGCGCGTGTTGGCGGGTGCCGCGGCCGAGGATGACGGAGGCGGAAAAGTCCGTCACCAGGATCAGCGGCACCACGAACTGCAGGGGGAGGTAATGGGCGAGCAACGGGATGGCCACGAGACCGGAACCGAATCCGGAGATGCCGCGGAAGAAATACGCCAGCAGAATGACCAGGGCGGAAAGGACGATGGCTTCAGTGCTAATGGGGCGGGATCTCGAGTGGCTGTGGCAGGGCAGCATCTACATTACTTATGGAATGCGGGAGCTTGCTCCCGCTTTCAAACACATAAAGCGTGTTTCCCCCTTTCGGGGACAGGAAAAAATGGCGGCCCGTCCGTGGGCCGCACGCAGGCTGTTTCTCAACAGCCTGCTAAAGCGGCGGCAAGTCGCGCCACTCCATCGTCTGCGGAGCGACAAATTTCATCAGAGACGTTTCAACAACACATACACCGCCCCGGTGCCGCCGTCATTTTTGCGCGCCGAACAGAAGGCCAGCACGGCGTCTTTCTGGCGCAGCCATGAGTTAACTTTTCCCTTTAAAACCGGTAGTTTACCTTCAGAACTTAAACCTTTTCCGTGGATGATGCGCACGCAGCGTTTGCCATTCACCTGGGCCTGGCGCAGAAAATCGCTCACCAATTCGCGCGCCTCGGCCACCACCCGGCCATGCAGATCGAGTTCCGCCTCGATGGCGTACTGTCCGCGCCGGAACTTGCGCAGTACCCGCTGCTGGATGCCGGGACGGGTGAAGAGCAGTTCCTCCCCGGTCTCCACGTCCGCCGGCTCGTAGTCGTCCGACAGCAGGCTGTGTATCACGTCGGCATCGTCCAGCTGGCGTTGCTGCGGGATGGGTTTGCGCCGGGGCTTGTGCGGCGGCACCCGGTCCTGCTTTAGGGCACGCGCGCCTTTGGCCGCTTTGCGGAAGAGCGTGTCATCGTCGCCGTGGTTGTCTTTGCCCATGCTTTAGTTGCCGACAACCACAGGCGGTCGATCGGCGCGTGTCAATGATCCCCGCGATGGTGTTTATCGCCGCGGTCACGGTCGTCATCATGCCCGCGCCCGTTACGCCCACCCCGGTCGTCGTTATCGTGTTTGCGCTTGTAGTGTTTTTCTTTTTTATCTTTCCAGCCGACGAAGTTGCGGTGATCGCGGTCATCGTCGGCGCGATAGCGCGGCTGGGCCTGGCGCTGGTAGTCATCCCACTGTTCATGACGATGTTTATGTAAACCCGGCGGTACGTGACCTACCTTGGTGCGCGCCCACGGGCCGCCATAACCCGGGCCGACGTACCAGGCGTCGTGATCGTACAGATAATAATTGTCGTCATTGAAGAATATCTGATGCGGCGAACCGAGGGCGATATACACCTGCGGACCAGGCACCCACACCATGTGTGGCGGCGCGGGCAGCGCGATCACCGGCGCTGGAACATTGATATGCACCGAAACATCGGCGGCATGCGCAAGGCCCGACGCGGCCAGCAGCCAGAGAGCCGCCAGGGAGGATACAAGGAACCGGGGGATGAGACGTATCGTCATGGCGATGTTAATCCTTTAGTGATGTTGTATTGATGAACCGTTATTTGCCGCGCTGCTGGCCTTCCAGATAGCGCTCCGCGTCCAGTGCCGCCATGCAGCCGCTGCCGGCGGAGGTGATCGCCTGGCGATAGATGTGGTCCTGTACGTCGCCGGCGGCGAAGACACCGGGGATATTGGTGGCGGTGGCGTTGCCCTGGGTGCCGGATTTGGTTTTGATGTAACCGTGGTCCATGTCCAGCTGACCGGTGAACAGGCTGGTATTAGGGGCATGGCCGATGGCGATGAAAACACCTTGGACTTGGATATCCTTGGTCTTGCCGTCGGCGGCCTTGAGGCGTGCGCCGGTCACGCCGCTCTTGTCCCCCAGCACTTCGCCCAATTCGTAATTCAATTCCAGGGTGATGTTGCCGCTCTTGGTCTTTTCCATGAGCTTGTCGATGAGGATGGCCTCGGCCTTGAATTTCTCCCGCCGATGGACAACGCTGACGTGCGCGGCGATGTTCGACAGATACAGCGCCTCTTCCACGGCGGTGTTGCCACCGCCCACCACGGCGACCTTCTGGCCTTTATAAAAGAATCCATCACAGGTGGCGCAGCCGGAAACACCCTTGCCACGGAATGTTTCCTCCGAGGGCAGGCCGAGGTATTTGGCCGAGGCGCCGGTGGCGATAATGAGGGCATCGCAGGTATACACCCCGGAATCACCCTCCAGGCGGAAGGGCTTGGCCTTGAGGTCGGCCTTGTTGATGTGATCGAAGATGACCTCGGTATGGAAACGCTCAGCGTGTTTCTGCATACGCTCCATCAGCCCCGGGCCCTGCAGGCCCTCCACGTCGCCTGGCCAGTTGTCCACGTCGGTGGTGGTCATGAGCTGGCCGCCCTGTTCCATGCCGGTGATGAGCACGGGTTTGAGGTTGGCGCGGGCGGCATACACGGCGGCACTGTAGCCGGCGGGGCCGGAGCCGAGGATAAGGACGCGGGCATGTTTCACTTCGGACATAATCGAAAGACTCCAGGGCGAGAAGGTGATATCGGCTAAATGGGGGCGTGGTCCCGTAATTTAACGAGGATGTTACACCATTACAAATCCTCTGGTATGTTGCGTGACAGAAAGTCGGACAAGTGGAACGGAGAGGAGCAGGTTATGCGTATCGGTATCCCCAAAGAGATCAAGCCCCTCGAAGGGCGGGTGGCGCTGGTGCCGGATGCCGCTGGAGAAGTGGTGCGTAATGGACACGCGGTATTGCTCCAGGCCGGTGCGGGGTTGGCCAGCGGTTATGCGGATGCGGACTATCAACAGCAAGGCGTCGACATCCTGCCCGATGCAGCGGCGGTCTACGGCCAGGCCGAATTACTGCTCAAGGTCAAAGAGCCCATCGCCGCCGAGTTCCCGCTGTTGCGCCGCGAGCATCGGCTGTTTTCGTTTCTGCATCTGGCGGCCGACCCCACGCTGGCGGCGGTGTTGCAGGGGAAGGGGCTCACGGCCGTTGCCTTCGAGACCGTGGAGCAGGCGGGACGCCTGCCGCTGCTGGCGCCCATGAGTGATATCGCCGGGCGCATCAGTGTGCAGGTGGGCGCCACCTTGTTGCACAGTCCACAGGGAGGACGCGGACTGCTGCTCGGCGGCTTGCCCGCGGCACCCCGTGGCCGCGTGGTGGTGTTGGGTGCGGGGGAGGCCGGCGGCAATGCGGCGGCCTTGGCGGCGGCCATGGGTGCCGAGGTGGTGGTGTTTGACCACACCCGCACTGCCCTGGCGCGCATGCTTGCCTTAGGGTCCAATGTCACTGGCCTGCACGCCTATCCCACGGCCATTGCCGAGGCGGTGCGGGAGGCGGATCTGCTCATCGGCGCGGTGCTGATCCCCGGCGCCCGTGCCCCCCGACTGGTGACCCGCGCCATGATCCGCAGCATGCGCCCCGGTTCGGTGGTGGTGGACATCTCCGTGGATCAGGGCGGCTGCTTCGAAACCACCCGGCCGACGGATTACACCCGACCCACCTATGTGACGGAGGGGGTGACCCATTTCACCGTGACCAATATGCCCGGGGCGGTGCCGCGCACCGCGTCCCAGGCCCTGTCCGCCGCGCTGACACCCTTTGTACTGCGTCTGGCGGAGAAGGACTGGCAGGATGACCCGGCGTTGCGTGCCGGCATCAACGTCCAGGCAGGTCGTGTGGTGCATCCGCAGGTCGCCGCAAGCCTGGGTGGGGCCTGACATGGCCGGGCCCCGCCAAAAAAACCAATATTTCCCTTGGCTTAACGCGTTTAAACAGGGAAAATGGGCGGGAATACGCGCACTCTCGAGGACCGCAGTGGCCCAGGCAACCTGGAAAAAAACTCAACGACCGCCCCTATCCCCCAAGCTGATCCGGAAGATCCGGGAGGTCGGCCTGACGGTGCTGGCGGCGTTATCCTTATATCTGTTGATCTGCCTGTGGACCTACCAGCCGACGGACCCGGGTTGGTCCACCAGCGGATTCAGCGGACAGGTGGCCAACGCCGGGGGCCGGTTTGGCGCCTGGATCGCGGATATTTTCTTCAATCTGTTCGGCTATGTCGCCTACCTGTTTCCCGTGATGGCCGCCGTCGGCAGCTGGCGTTTCTACCTCGACCGTAAGAATGATCAGCCGTCGGATATCCGTCACAAGGCCCTGTGGTGGGGCGGTTTCCTTATGTTGCTGTTGGGGGCCTGTGGTCTCGGCAGTCTGCATTTTCAAACATGGGTGACGGGCATGCCCTTCAGTACCGGCGGCGTGTTCGGGCAGGCGGTGAGTGCCGGCCTGGTGTCGGCCTTCAGCTTTGTCGGGGCGACGCTGTTTCTGCTCACGCTGTTCCTCTCCGGTGTCACGTTGTTCACCGGCCTCTCCTGGCTCAAGCTGATGGACCTGGTGGGCGCCTGGTCCCTGGAATTCGGCGAGCGCGCGCGCAAACACCTGTCCAGCCTGATCGATTATTTTATCGGCCTGCGCGCCAAGCGCGCGCGGCGGGAAACCGTGGCGGAGGAAAAGAAGGTGTTGCAGAAACATGTGGCACCGCGCATTGAACCGGTGATCAAGCCGCCGGCCAAGAGCGAGCGCGTTGAGCGCGAAAAGCAGGTGCCGCTGTTCGATACCCCGTCCAGCGGCGAGTTGCCACCCCTGTCGCTGCTCGATCCACCGGACGAGAAAAAGGCCTCCTACTCCACGCAGACCCTGGAGGCGATGTCGCGCCTGCTGGAAAAGAAGCTGCTCGATTTCAACATCGAGGTGCAGGTGGTGGCGGTGCATCCGGGTCCGGTGATCACGCGCTTTGAAATCGATCCGGCGCCCGGAATAAAGGCCAGCCAGATCACCGGTCTCGCGCGGGATCTGGCGCGCGCCATGTCGGTCATCAGCCTGCGCGTGGTGGAAAACATCCCGGGCAAATCCGTCGTCGGTCTGGAGATCCCCAACGAGCAGCGCGAGATCGTGCGCCTGAGCGAAGGCCTGTCGTCCAAGGCCTACGAGGACGTCAGCTCACCCCTGGGCCTGACCCTGGGCAAGGACATCGGCGGTCATCCCATCATCGTGGACCTGGCGAAGATGCCGCACATGCTCATCGCCGGCACCACCGGCTCGGGAAAATCCGTGTGTATCAACGCGCTGATACTCAGCCTGGTGTACAAGTCGACCCCGGAGCAGGTGCGACTTATCATGGTCGACCCCAAGATGCTGGAGCTGGCGATGTACGAGGGCATTCCGCATCTGCTGGCGCCGGTGGTCACCGACATGAAGCAGGCGGCCAATGCCCTGCGCTGGTGTGTGGTGGAGATGGAACGGCGCTACCGTTTGATGGCGGCCCTGGGTGTGCGCAATATCGCCGGCTACAACCATAAAGTGAAGGACGCGGAGAAGGCCGGCAAGCCGATCCTCGACCCGATCACCGTGCCGGAGGAGGGCGAGGAGGTGCTGGCGCTGACGACGCTGCCGTACATCGTCATCATTATCGACGAGCTCGCCGACATGATGATGGTGGTGGGCAAGAAAGTGGAGGAGTTGATCGCGCGTCTGGCGCAGAAGGCGCGCGCCTCCGGCCTGCATCTGATCGTCGCCACCCAGCGCCCGTCGGTGGATGTGATCACCGGCCTGATCAAGGCCAACATCCCGACGCGCGTGGCCTTTCAAGTCTCCGCGCGTGTGGATTCACGCACCATCCTCGACCAGATGGGGGCGGAACAACTGCTCGGCCAGGGCGACATGCTGTTCCTGCAACCAGGCACGGGCCTGCCGATACGCGTGCACGGCGCCTTTGTCGCCGATCATGAAGTGCACAAGGTGGTGGCCTTCCTCAAGAAAAGCGGCAAACCGAATTACAACGAAAGCATCCTCACCGGCGATGTCGACAGCCTGAGCAGTGGCGACGGCGCGGGTTTTGGCGGCGAGGCGGGCATGAACGGCGAGGCCGACCCCTTGTACGACGAGGCCCTCAAGATCGTCACCGAAAGCCGCCGCGCGTCCATCTCCGGTGTGCAACGACGACTGCGCATCGGCTACAACCGTGCCGCGCGTCTCATCGAGGAAATGGAAAAAACCGGTGTGGTCGGCCCATTGCAGCCCAACGGTAGCCGCGAAGTCCTGGCGCCGCCGCCTCCACCACGCAACTGAACAAGCGTCAGAAAAGACGGTCTGATAAGAGGCGTTTGTAGGGTGGGCATTGCCCACCACCGGTGGCCAGAGTTGTCGCAACGGTGGGCGATGCCCACCCTTCATTCAAGAAAGGAAAACTTTACACCTATGCCGCGACTGACAGTGTCAGCAATATTGTTCCTGTTGAGCGCCGTTACGCACGCATCCGCGCCTACCAGCCTCGAGCGATTCTTTAACGACGTACACACCTATTCGGCGCGTTTCCAACAAGTGGTGTTGGATGAGGGCCTCAATACCCTGCAGGAATCTTCCGGCAGCCTGTCCATCGAACGGCCCGGCAAATTCCGCTGGGACTACGACACGCCGTACCAGCAGCAGATCGTCGGTGACGGCAGCAAGGTGTGGGTCTACGATGTGGAACTGCAACAAGTGACCGTACGGCGCATGACCGGTGCCCTGGGCAACACCCCGGCCCTGCTGCTCGCCGGCAAGGCCGGACTCAAGCGCAATTTCGATGTCACCGATCTCGGGCACCAGGGCAAGCTCGACTGGGTGAAGATGGTGCCCAAGATCCGCGATGGCGGTTTCGAGGATATCCGTATCGGCTTTGAAAACGGTGCGATCCGCTCCCTCGAACTGGTGGACGGTTTCGGCCAGACCACGCGCATCACCTTGAGCGATGCCAACGAAAATAAAAAAATCGATCCTAAGCGTTTCAACTTTGTTCCGCCCAAAGGCGTGGACGTCATCAGCGAATGATCCTCGCGCGTCAAACGGCTTTGGGCACACCGGGGCAATCCCCGGTACAGCCCCTGGCCGATCGTATGCGCCCGCTGACGTTGGATGAAATTGTCGGCCAGGGGCATTTACTCGGACCGGGCAAACCCCTGCGCCGCGCCATCGAGACCCTAGTCGCCCACTCCATGGTCTTCTGGGGGCCGCCGGGCACGGG
>JANNJF010000642.1:0-6018 GCA_031405715.1 Gammaproteobacteria bacterium
GTCGGGCTGGAGCAGAACCGGCTTGCGCTATTGCTCGCGGTGCTGCATCGGCATGCCGGCATCGCCATGTTCGATCAGGATGTTTTTGTGAATGTTGTCGGCGGCGTACGCGTGCTGGAACCGGCCGCGGACCTGGCGGTCATTGGCGCCGCGGTGTCGAGTCTGCGCAACCGGGCTTTGGCCAAGGATATTATCGTGTTTGGCGAAGTGGGGCTGGCGGGGGAGGTACGACCGGTACAGCGTGGTCAGGAACGTATCCGCGAGGCGGCCAAACTCGGTTTCAAACGCGCGGTGATACCAGCGGCCAATATGCCCAAAAAACCCGACGGCGGCATCGCGTTGTGCCCGGTACGCCGACTGGACGAGGCGCTGGACGCCATCTTCCAGTAAATCGTGCGCGCCGTCGGCTACTTGAGGTAGAACTGCATGCGCGATCCGGCGACTTCGATGATGTCGCCGTTTTTCAATTCCTCTCCACGCCCGGGGACCGGTTTGCCATTGAGGATGGGGGTGCCGCCGTCGCCACCCGGCAGCAGAGTGTACCGACCTATGCTGTTGCGGATAATGACGCCCGCCATTTTTCCGGCACGCCCGAGATTGGTGGTGGATTTCACCAGATCGATACGCTTGCCACTGTTGGCGCCGCTCAATATAAATATCGAACCGATGCGCATGCTGACTGGAGCGGCCGCCGGTGCTGGCGCCACCACCGG
This sequence comes from Gammaproteobacteria bacterium, assembly GCA_031405715.1. Lineage (GTDB taxonomy): Bacteria > Pseudomonadota > Gammaproteobacteria > Acidiferrobacterales > UBA6901 > JANNJF01. The sequence continues at coordinate 714 of JANNJF010000642.1, forward strand.
CGGCACCGCCGGTTTTTCGGCGGCGCGCGCCGCCTGTGCATTTTCCGCGGCACTCGCCGCCATTTCCTCGAACTTCTGTGGTGTAATAATCATGGTCTTGGCCAGGTCACTCGGCGGACGCGTGGCGTTTTCGTCCACGTAGCTCAAGCTGTGTTTGCCGATGACGATCTCGTCACCATTGGTCAGGTGGTGTTTGCTGATGCGCTTGTTGTTGACCAGCGTGCCGTTGGTGCTGTTCAGGTCCTGCACGAAGGAATCGTTGCCGACGGTGAAGATGGTGGCGTGATTGCCACTGACCGCAAGGTTGTCCAGCAGGATGTCACTGCCCGGCCGTCGTCCGATGGCCATGTCGCCTTGTCGCATTACTATCTGGTCGATAACGACACCATCAAATTTGATTACCAGTTTTGGCATTGTTTCACTCTCAAGTAACGTGCAACGCTAGTAGAAAACTTACCTTACAACCCATCAGCCATCCCGCGGCTATTTTTTTGGTCTGGTAAAACGCTTACCGGTGCGCACCAGGATAACGGTTACATTGTCCGGCCCGCCGCGTGCATTCACTTCCTTGACCATGAGTTGGCTTGTCTCCTGGGGATTTTTTCCATACTGTTGCATCACCCGTTCGATATCGGTATCCGCCAGCACATCACTCAGTCCATCCGAGCATAGCAGATAGAGGTCGTCCTTTAAAAAGGTCTGGATAGCGATGTCGGCGGTCACGCTGGGATCGACACCCAGGGCCCGGGTAACGAGGTTTTTGTTGGCGGATGTCCTGGCCTCTTCCGGCGTGATCAAACCGCGCTTCAGCAACTCCTGCACCATGGAGTGATCCTCGGTGATTTGTTGCAGCACCCCGGCGCGAAAGCGGTAGAGGCGGGAGTCGCCGACATGCGCCACCGTCAGTACATTCGACTGAAACACGGCGACCACCACAGTGGTCCCCATGCCGTTGAATTCGGGTTTGCTGCGGGAGGCCTCGAAGATGGCGTGGTTGGCCAGCTGTATGGCCGTGTGCAGGGCGCTGACTTCCGGCGGCGTGCCGTCATCGCTGGCGGTTGCGGGTGCCAGGCACAGTATGGCGTGCAGGTGACGCGCAATGATGTCCACCGCCATGGCGCTGGCAACCTCACCGGCGAGGTGTCCACCCATGCCATCCGCCAGGATGGCGATGCCCTTGTCCGCCAGCAGCATGTAGGCGTCTTCGTTGCGCTCGCGCGCCACGCCCGGGTCTGAAATGCCGGTCATTTCAAGCTTGCTCATGCGGCCCCCAGGTTGATCTGCAATGCGCCGCACAGACATTCATGCAGAGACAGGCTGAATTCCTCACCGGTTTGGAAACGTTCGTCCGGATTCTTATGCAACGCCCGATCGATGATGGGTGTCAGACAGGCGGGCAGATCCGGACGCAACTGTGCGACATCCGGATGTCGCTCGTTGGCTATCCGGTACATCAGTGTGGCCATGGAATCACCTTGGAACGGTTGGCTGCCGGTAAGCAGTTCATACAACATCACTCCCAGTGAAAATAGATCGGAGCGGCCATCCACGGGACGGCCCGCCAGTTGTTCCGGCGACATATACGACGGACTGCCCATGATAACGCCGGTCTTGGTCCTTTTGTCCGCCGTAATGCGTGCGATACCGAAATCCGTCACCTTGACCGTGGCCTTCTCCGCATCGTACATGATGTTGGCCGGCTTGATATCGCGATGCACTACATCGTTGCGGTGCGCATAACCGAGCGCCTCGGCGACGCTGCAGACGATAGCGGCCACCCGTTCCAGCGGCAGCAATGTCTCCGGCTGGGTGTACTGGGTCAGATCCTTGCCCGTCAAATACTCCATGGCGATATACGCCAAGTCATGTTCATCACCGGCATCGTAGATGGTGACGATGTTGGGATGGTTGAGACGACCGGCGGTTTCCGCTTCGCGGAAGAATCGCGCCTTCACATCGGCAAGCTCACTGTCGGCGAATTCCGCACCCAGCGCCAGGGTCTTGATGGCGACCACGCGGTTTATCTTCGGGTCGCGCCCGAGGTACACCGCACCCATGGCGCCCTGGCCCAGTTCCTTTTCCACCTGATAACGGCCCAGGGTGGGTTTCTCACGCACGTCGTCGAGGATGAGTGTGCCACCGGGAGCGGCCTGTCCGCCGCCGTGCAGGCGGCCCTTGGCCTGCTGCGCCTGTTTGCGGCGTTTGGCAACGTCGCGGAATTTCGTGCTGTGTTGGCGGATGTAATCGTATGCCGCCTCGGCCTTGTTGAACTGACGCTTGCGTTCGAAGTCCAGGGCCAGATTGTAGATGAGCTCCAGCACCGATTTGTCCACGGGCAACGACAGAAATTTGTCCAACGCCATGTCGAGCTGGCCCTGACCCTGAAAACTCAACCCCAGCAAGCGATTCGTCTGGGCGGCGTCGATATCTCCCTGGACCTTCTGCTGTTCGGTGGTGAGGAAGCGCTTGGTCGTGAGCAGCAGATGACCCACGAGCAACAGCAGGGCGGGCGACACGGTCTGCAACCACAGCTGCTGGCTGATGAGCATATAGTGTCCACCGCCCAGCAGTCCGATAAAAATTACCGACGACACAAAGGCGGCCGGGCTCGCGGACAGGGCTGGCAACAGGAACATGAGGTACAGCAACAGGCCGACATAGATGCCTGGCTCCACCCACACGGCCCACTCCGGGCGCTGGTAATAATCCTGGTTGAGGATGCTGGCGACCATGTTCGCCGTGAGCTCCGGCCCCGGCATGTCCGTGGCGACCGGCGTGACCTGGGTGTCCCCCAGACCGGCGGCGGTGGCGCCGATGAGGACGATCTTATTGCTGAAGGTTTGTGGCGGGATCTTGCCCGCGCGCACATCCGCGAAGGAATAAATGGGGAAGGCACTGCTATTTTTCTCCGCGCGATAGAAGCCGGAGTACATGCGCATGGCCTCGTCGGTCTTGATGAACAATCTCCCCAGGCGCACGTTATCCCCGAGGGCCGCCGATATGTCTTTTGTATCCAGATTGAGACTCTTGGCCGCGATCAGCAGCGCCAGGGAGGGATAGAAGTCGCCATAGTACTCGAATATCAATGGGTCGGCGCGCACCGCGCCATCGTCGTCGGTCAGCACATTGAGATGGCCGATGCCCGCGGACGGCGCGCCAAAGGCCGCCAGCGGATAGCTGACCCCGGCGGCAGCGGGCGGCATGGGTGCGTGCGGCAGCGCCAGTGCGCTCACGCGCAATAACCGGTTGCGTTGAATATACTCCGGCAACGGCGCGCCGGGTCGTCCGACCAGGGGGCTGCCGCGCTGAAAAAGCATCGGCAGGATGGTGTTATGCGCCTGGGGCAGGATCTCGGCCAGGTGGGTGTCCGCGTCCAGCTTTTGTTCCGCCGTCTGCAGCAGAGCGCTCATTTCCTGCCATTCCTTCGGCGCCACCTTGGGCAGGCGCGAGGTATCCAGGTAGTCCTGCAGGGTGCGCAGGGTCTCCAGACCTGGATCCGACTGCGCCTCGCCCAGAAAGATTTGCAGGCTGATGACCTTGGCGTGGGCCTGCGACAGCTGCGCGATCATATCCGCGAGCAGGTTGCGCGACCAGGGCCAGCGGCCGAGTTGGCTGATGCTGGCGTCATCGATGGCGACGATGGCGATCTGTTCGGCGGCGCCCACGTGGCGGTTGGTCATGCGCACCCCGGCGTCGTAGGCGATGTGTTCCAGATTTCGCAGGAACGGTACATCGAAGAGGATGGCGAGGATGAAAATCAACGTGATGAGCAAGGCGGCGAACGAGTCCTTTTTCAGGAACCCTTCTTTTGCCATGAACTGTCCCCTTGCCTGCTTCTGCTTGTTGTGCCCATGTATAAATAGATATTACACAAAGCTATAAATCGCAAGGGCTATTTACGCTAAGTGATTAATTAACCGACAAATACTGCGGCGATCAGGGGTGGATCAGGAGATTTTCCAGGGTGCGGCCATAGACCCGCGACAGCCGCCCCAGGTCCGCCACCGCCACGCACTCGTTGACCTGGTGGATGGTGGCATTGAGGGGCCCCAGTTCCACCACCTGGGCGCCGGTGGGCGCGATAAAGCGCCCATCGGAGGTGCCGCCGCCGGTGGACAGGGTGGTTTCGCGGCCAAGTTCGCTGCGTATGGCCGTGCGTACCGCCTCCACCAGTTGACCCACCGGGGTCAGGAACGGCTGGCCGGACAGCGACCAGGTCAGGTCGTAATGGAGTTTATGCGCCCGCAGCACGCCCTCGACCTTTTCCCGCAGCTGGCCATCGGTGACCTCGGTGGAAAAACGGAAGTTGAACACCGCCTCCAGCCGCCCGGGGATGACGTTTTCCGCCCCGGTGCCGGCGTGGAGGTTGGAGAACTGAAACCCCGTGGGTGGGAAGTAGTCGTTGCCCTGGTCCCATTGCATGGCGGTCAGCGCCTGCAGGGCAGAGGCAAACAGGTGGATGGGGTTGCTCGCCAGATGCGGATAGGCGATGTGGCCCTGGACCCCATGCACCGTCAGACGGCCATTGAGCGACCCGCGCCGGCCGTTCTTGATGGTGTCGCCCAGCGCATTGACGCAGGACGGTTCACCCACGATGCAGTAATCGATCTTTTCCTGGCGCGCGTTGAGCCATTCGATCACCTTGACGGTGCCGTTGACGGAGGGTCCTTCCTCGTCCGCGGTAATGAGCAGGCCGATGGAACCCGGGTGGTTCGGGTGCTGTGTGACAAATTCTTCAATCGCGGTGATGAACGCCGCCAGCGAGCCCTTCATGTCGGCGGCGCCGCGACCATAGAGCAGGCCGTCGCGAATCTCCGGTTGAAACGGATGGCTGTGCCAGTCGCTCAACGGTCCGGTGGGCACGACATCGGTGTGGCCGGCGAAGGCAATGAGGGGTGCGGTGGTGCCGCGACGCGCCCAGAAGTTGACCACGTCACCGAAACGCAGGCGATGGATCTCGAAGCCCAGGCGTTCGAGGCGCGCGATCATGAGATCCTGACAGCCTTCGTCCTGCGGCGTAAGGGAAGGGCGCGCGATCAGTTGCTTGGCGAGGTCGAGTGTTTTATCGGTCATATGTTATGTATAGGGTACTTAACTGATGTCCTTGCACCAGTAGGATGGGCATTGCCCACCAGGGTCGTCCAGGGATGCCCCGTGTGGTGGGCGATGCCCACCCTACGCAGGCTGGTGTTTTATCGGACAGGGTGTTTCAAGTATTTTTAGATATCCCTAAGCAACTCGTTGATCCCCACCTTGCCGCGGGTCTTGGCGTCCACCTGCTTCACGATCACCGCGCAGTACAGAG
>JANNJF010000643.1:0-6535 GCA_031405715.1 Gammaproteobacteria bacterium
GCAGGCGCCGCCGATCCGCGATGCAAAATAGACGATGCACCGACGGGATCGAGACGTCCGGCCCTTTTTGCTACACTAGCCACCGCATGCAACCACCCGACTGCGCTACCCAAGCGCGCCGACATCGAACCTTGCAGACCCTGGCCATGGCCGCGCTGGCCGCCGTGCTGGTGAGCGGTTGCGCGTCGGCGCCGTTACGATCCAGCGCCATCGCCGATCCGAAGTTGCTCGAGATTCAAGCGGCCTTTGAAAAAACCGTGCGCCAGGCGCACACCCATCCGGAGGCGGCCTGGCTCAGTGGTTGGAGCGGCAATGCCTGGGTGAATGTGGCGGGCGGATCGCGCTACGGCCTGTGTTATCAGTGGCGCGACCTGGTGTATGCCGGCGTGCTGCCGACGGTGCGCCGGGTGGGGTGGGCGGCCAAGGGTATCGTCATCAGCCAGGGCACGGTGAACGAACATCACGCCGTGGTGGTTTTTGATCCGCAACGTCTGCCGCTGGAAAATGTATTGTCGGCGTCGCTGCAGCAACCGGCCTATGTGCTCGATGCCTGGCGCCGGGGTCGCGCGGATCTCTACCCGCTGCACACCTGGCTGCAACTGCCGTTGTTCCTGCGCACACCGGCGCAACTGCGCACCCTCGCCGAACCGATCGCGACGGCCAACCCCGGCGGGCCGGTCACGCTGAGCGGGCCGGACACTCGGGCCGTGGATAGCCGGCGTACTCACTAACTCGCGCCATAAATAACGCCTGGATGGAGTGCGGCGGCTCGCCGCCGCTTTCGTCCTAAAAACGGCGTTTAGCCGCCAATATGGCTCTTAGGTAGGGCACTACACATTCGATGAACGCAGATAAACGCGGAGGGGTCCGTGCGTGGCCTGTATCGCTCAGTCACCCTATGGGTGACTGAGGTGCCATGCATCAACACCCTGTTTCATCTGCGCTAATCTGCGTTCATCTGCGGTTAACTGCTTTTTCTAGGTTCATAGTGGGGGCTTGCTCCCGTACTCCCTTTAAAGAATACTAATCACCCCGCCGGCCGCTACCCAGGGCATGCAGCCACAAATCCAGCCTGGTCAGGATCCACTCCCACGCCCGCAGCAACACCGGCCGCTGTGCCCAGGACGCGTAATCCAGCTCGAGGCAGTCGCGGAAGTCCGCCTCGAACAGGGCGCGCACCTGATCGACAAAGACGGCGTCCTCGACCAACAGGTTGGCCTCGAGATTCCAACGCTGATTCCAGCGATCGTGGTTGCTCGAACCGATGGAGGCGCGCCGATCGCACAGGCTCACTTTGCTGTGCAGCACACGCGGCTGGTACTCGAAGATGCGCACACCGTTGCGCAACAGGCGCGCATAGTAGCGACGCCCGGCCTGGCGCACCCCGGGGTGATCGGTCAACGGTCCTGGCAACAGCAGGCGCACGTCGACCCCACGACGCGCGGCGGCGCGCAGTGCGCGCAGCACCGACCAGCCGGGCAGGAAATACGCCGTGGAGAGCCAGGCGCGTTGCTTGGCGCGGCGCAGACTGCGTACCAGCATGCGTTTGCTCTCCTGGTGCAACGGACCCGCGGACACGGTCACACACGCCCGCGCGCCTTGCCCCAGCAACGGCGGCGCGGAGACCAACGGCACCATGGGCGCATCGGTATGCTGGTTCCACACCGACACGAACAACGCCTGCCAATCGGCCACCACCGGCCCCTGCATCTCCACCATGGTCTCGCGCCAACGTTTTGCCGGACGATCCACCGGGTCGAAATCGTCAGTGATACCGACACCACCGACAAAGGCGCTTTCGCCGTCCACCAGCAGCAGCTTGCGATGATCGCGCGCAAAATTATTGAACAGATCACCAAAGTGCAACGGATTATAGAACAAGGTCTTGACACCCGCCTGGCCGAGGCGCAGGCGGTCGTGGCGGTTGAGCCCGAGTGAACCGAAATGATCCAATAGCACATGCACCGTCACGCCGCGGCGCGTCGCTCCGATCAAGGCACCGATAAACCGGTCCGCCACCCTGCCGGATTCGAACAGATACATCTCCAGCATGACATAGTGGCGGGCAGCGTCGATCGCCGCCAGCATGCGCGGGAAAAAGACGTCACCATCCCTGAGCAGCTGCAGGCGATTATGCCTGCGCCAGGGATAACGGCCTTTGGGAAAGTGACGTCTGTTCATGCGTGTCGTGACCCGTTCACCTGGCGCTGCGCGCACGGTTGCGGGCGATGACCTGAGCGCTCTGCGGGACGTACAACAGGTCGGCGATTTTGTTGATGAGATGGCGTTCCAGCGGGTCCAGGTTATCGTCGACATAGGCCACCTGCCACAGATATTCCACCACTTTTTCCTTTTGAGCGGCGCTCAGGTTCTTGTTGATGAGGGAGGTGAACTGATAATAGTCCGTGGCCTGGCGCGCCTCGTGCACCGCGAGCTGCAGGATGCGCTCGGACTCCACCGCCGATAAAGAAAATTTCTCGCACATGGCACGCAGCACCACCCGCCGCTCCTCCTCGCTGACCACGTCATCCATGCGCATCACCTCCGCCAGCAAGGCGGCGGTCGCTACATGCAGGCGATGCGTGTCCTCAGGCAGAACGTCGCTGCCCGTAGGCTTGATGTACTGATCGTAGAACTGTCGTATGGCGTTAAGCATGGTGAGTGTTACGCTCCTGTCTCTGTTACTGATCCGACCGTCAAATAGTGCGTACTGCTTTTCTCCCTCTCCCTTCGGGAGAGGGCCGGGGTGAGGGCATAAAGCGGCAAAACCGGCCCTCATCCTGTCCTTCTCCCGCAGGGAGAAGGGACCCTGCGGATGCTGCTGTGTACTGTTAGCCGTTCTCCTCAGTAGTACCTGTATCGCCACAAGCGCTGATTTAACGCGCCGCATCCCACTCACGCCAGCCCTGCAACAACGGAAAGTACAGACCCAGCCGGATTGGGCGGCTGTCGAGCAACGCCACCAGCTGCGCATAGTTTTCCAGCTGCGCGCGATAACGCTGCTGCTCGCGCGCGAGAAACACCTCCAGGCCGCCGCCCTCATGGGTGCTGGTTTTGTAATCCACGATCCAGCGTACATCGTGTTCATCCACGAAGGTGCGATCGATGATCACGTTCTGTGCGCGCTCGCCGATCCAGGCGGTCAATGCATATTCCGAACGCGCCTCGCGCAGCCCGGCATCCAGCAGCCAGCGACCGCGCGCGTCCGCCAGGCTGTTGTTCAGCGCCTGTTGCACACGCGCCGTCGCCCGCTCCAGTTCGTCCGGCGGTATACCCAGATGCGCCAGCGCCGCGCGCAACGCCGGCAGTTGGCTGTGGACACGCGCCACGGACCAGTGCTGCGCACCGTCGTTGGCGATACGCAGCAGCCAGCGGTGCACCACGCTGCCGATGTGTTTGGCGGTTTCGCCGGCCCAGACAAATTCCACCACCGCATGGGTTTCCTCCGCCGGCGCCACTGCTCCCCAGGTCACGGCGGCCGCGGGTGACGGCAAGGCCCAGTGGAGCGGCAGGCGTCGCAGCGTCTGCGCGGAGTCACCGAGGTGCGGCGGCATGACCGCATCCGGCGCCGCGGGTGGCGCACTCAAGGCGCGCACGAAGGCCGTCTCGACCTCCGGCCACAACTGCGCCAACAGGGAGGTGGAGGGCGGCGCTTGGATCTGCATCACCTCGCCGTTCAGCGAGCGCCGCACCTGGCCCAGCAGGTGCAGGCGTTGCCGCGCGCGGGTGGCGGCGACGTACAGCACACGACCGTTTTCGTGGCGCGCCTTCTGTTCATCCAGTTTACGCAGAAAGCGGTAGATCGGATCGTCGCTGTCGCTGGCGGCGCGTATCGGCGCCAGCAGGAGATCGCTGCGGTCGTGGGTACGCGGGATTTCCTGCCACAGCAGCAGGCGCGATGTGGGCGGCGGCGGCGTGCGCGCGAGGCCCGGCACGATCACCACGTCGAACTCCAGACCCTTGGCCTTGTGGATGGTCATCACCTGCAGGCCATCGTCCGCCTCCACGTCCGGCAGCGCATACAGGCGTTCCACGCCGGCGAGCAGTGCGGCGAAATCCACCAGATCGCCGGCCTCGTCCAGCTCCTCCAGCAACTGGAAAAACACCTGCACATCTTCAAGCTCCGTGGCGTCGACCACGCAGGCCGGACCGCCGAGGGCCAGCCACACGCCCTCCACCCAGCGACGCAGCGGCCGGCGGCGGCGTTGCGCGAGGCCGGCCTGCAGCACCGCGCGTACCCGCCGCAGGCGTAGTTGGCCGTCGGCGCTCAGCGCCTCCACTTTTACTTCGTCACACACGCCGTCCCACACGGGTTGCCCAGCATCGTTGCCACTCAGCGCGAGCAGGTCCGCCAGACTCAAGCCACACCAGGGGGCACGCAGACACGCGAGCCAGGCAACACGATCCGCCGGATGCACCAGGGCACGCGTCAGGGCCAGCACATCCTGCACCGCCTGACGCTCCCCCAGGCGCTCGATCTCGATGGCGCGAAAGCGCAGCCCCGCGGCCTTGAGTTGCGGCACGATCGAAGCCAGATGCCCGCGGCTGCGCACCAGGATCGCCACCTTGCCTTGCGGAAAATCGCCGCGCGCCTGCGCCACCAGTCGCACCACCTCATGCGCTTCGCGCGTGTCGTCATCCTGGGCCAGGGGATGCAGCACGACGGCCGCGCCGGTGGTAGATGCCAGCGCCGCGTCCGACGGGGAGTACGGCACGGCACCGACCGCCACATCTTCCCGCACCGGCAATACGCGGGTGAAGGTGCGATTGACCCAATCGACGACGCCGCCCTGGGAGCGAAAGTTCACCCGCAGGGTGAGCGGTGTCAGCCGCACCCCGCCGATGCCTTCGCGCCGCGCGCGCAGATACAGGCCGACCTCGGCCTCGCGGAAGCGGTAGATGGATTGCATCGGGTCGCCCACGGCGAACAGCGTGCGTCCGTCACCCGTGGTCCAACCGGCGGTGAGGCGTTCCAGCAAGCCGTACTGACTCAATGACGTATCCTGAAACTCATCCACTAAAATATGGCGAAAACGATAATCCAGCGCCAATGCCAGATCCGTGGGCTGCTCCGGCTCCCCCAGGGCGAACAGCGCCGCCTGGGAGATCTCGGTGAAATCCACCTGGCCATGCTCCTGAAACACCAGGCGCAACTGCGCCACCGCCAGCGGCAACAGGGTCATGAGGGATTGCAACAGCGCCCACTGGTTGTCGCTATACACCGGGGGCGGCAGGTCGCGCAGGGCGTGCAAGGCTGGACCCACATCCTGGTGCCCGCTCAATTGCTCGATCAAAGCGGTCATGCGCTCTTTCATGTTTTTGCGCAGTGCCTTTTCCGTCGCGTCCTTGGCCTCGCTCGGCGCGGGGAAACCGATCTTCACACTGACCTGCTTGCGCCAATCGCCGTCCTGGGTGAGCAACAGCTCCGCCAGACCACGCCACAGCGGCAGCTGCTGCGCGTCGGTTCCGGGCAAGGCGGTGAGATCGAGACAGGCAAGGATGTCCGAGCTGGCCTGCGCCACCCGCAGCGTGGCGGCGGCGTGACGCGCCAGCGCCGTCAGCTCCGCTTCCAGCGCGCGCGGCATGCATGCGGCCATGGCCTCCAGGGCGTCGGCGATGACCGCCGCCAAGGCCTGCTCCAGACTGGCGCGCTCGATGCGCACACTCTGCCGATCGGCCACATGCCGCAGCCACTGATCGCGCCGTGCCAACATCGTGGCGAGTAGTTGACTCACCACCACCAGGTTGTTATCCAGATGCGCCAGCAGGCGCTCCACCGCCGGTGACCAGACATTATCGTTCTCCAGCTCCGCCAGGGTATTGCGCGCCGCCGCGCGGTACAAAACCTCCGCATCGTCGGCGATGCCCGGCTGCGCGCCGAAGCGCGCCAGCAGCGGCATCTGCCGGGTGAGGGTGGCGCACAAAGAATCGATGGTCTGGATGCGCAGGCGTCCGGGGTTGGCCTCGATCTGCCAGGCGTGCTGCCGGTCGTGCTCCACCAAGGCGCGCGCCAGTTCCCAGGTGACGCGCTGATGCGGTTTTTCCGGCATGGGGTCGTGCGCGCTGGCGATGGCCAGCAGTACGCGGCTGCGCATCTCCTGCGCCGCCTTGTTGGTGAAGGTGATGGCCACCACCTCCTCCGGCGACTCGACGCGCGCCAGCAGCGCCAGATAACGCTGGGCCAGCAGCTCGGTCTTGCCGGAACCGGCGGGGGCCTGCACGATGAAGGACTCCGCCGGGTCGAGGGCGCGCTGGCGTTCGGCGGCGTCGCTGATGTTCACATTAGGCATCCGCCGTCTCCTCGCCGTCCGTCTCGTCCAGACTCAGGCGGGCGATGCGCGAGTTCCATTCTAAGACTACGTCCCCTCTCCCCCGAAGTGCGCGGGGGAGAGGGGACTTGTTCAGTGATTCCCTTACGCATCCGCTGTCTCCTCACCGTTGGGCTCGTCCAGACTCAGGCGGCCGATGCGCGCATGTACTTCATGGATGCGGCACAGCGGCGTAAGGGCACAGTAACGACAGGTCTTGGGAAATT
>JANNJF010000644.1:0-3768 GCA_031405715.1 Gammaproteobacteria bacterium
ACCCGACTCGCCCAATACCTGAGCGACATCTACACCGGTAATGTCAGCGTCATCCCCAGCGACTTCCATGGGGCCGTCAACATACTGGAACTGGAAAACGTCCGCCAGGCATTGAACGACTACAATAGCCGCTTTTTATCCGCGGCCGCGACGCTGGAAGAAAAAAATAAAGAACTGCTGCATCTCACCTATCACGATGTACTGACAGGCCGACACAACCGGCGCGCCTTCGAGGCACGTCTGGCGCATGCCATGCAAACCGCCCTGCTCGAACAGCAACACCACGTGCTTTGTTATATCGACCTGGATCAGTTCAAGGTGGTCAACGACACCTGCGGCCACGTGGCCGGGGATGAGCTGCTGAAACAGATCGCCTCTATTCTGCATAGCGAGACGCGCGCATCGGACATGCTGGCGCGTCTGGGCGGTGACGAGTTCGGTGTGCTGTTCGAGGGCTGCGATATGGAAAAGGCGGTGGAGATCGCCGAGGCCATGCGCCTCAAGGTGAAAAAACACCGATTTGTCTGGGAGAAACAGCCATTTGACATCAGCATCAGCATCGGCCTGGTGTCCATCACATCCGCCAATGCCGACACCGCCGAGGCCATGAAAAACGCCGATGCCGCCTGTTATGTCGCCAAGGACTCCGGCCGCAACCGCGTGCAAATATATCAGCAGCACGACAAGGAGCTGGCGCAACGGCATGGCGAAATGCAGTGGGTGTCGCGCATCAAACAGGCGCTGGAGGAAAATCGCTTCGAACTACACGGTCAGCTGATACGGCCGACTGCGGATAAAACATTGCAACCACACTGCGAAGTACTGATCCGGTTGCGCGACGAAGACGGGAAACTGGTGCCACCCATGGCCTTTATCCCGGCGGCGGAACGCTACAACCTGATGCCGGCGATCGACCTTTGGGTCATACGCAACGCCCTCGAATTGCTGGCCGGGCAACGTGCCCGGGGGAAAGCGACACACCTGACCTTGGCCATCAATCTCTCCGGACTATCCCTGGGCAATAAGGAGATACTCACCTGCATCAAGCGGCTGATCGAGGAAAAAAACATCGACCCCGGGAGTCTGTGTTTCGAGATCACCGAAACCGCCGCCATCACCAACCTCGCGGCGGCCATGGAATTTATGCGTAACCTGCGTGGACTCGGGTGTAAATTCGCGCTGGACGATTTCGGCAGCGGCCTGAGTTCGTTCGGCTATCTCAGCAATCTGACCGTCGACTATATAAAAATCGACGGACATTTCGTGGTCAACATGTTGAGCGACCCGCTTAACCGTTCCTTCGTCAGCGCCATCAACGAGATCGGCCATGTCATGGGTGTCGCCACCATCGCCGAGTTCGTGGAAAATGCCGCGCTCATCGCGGAGCTGGAAACAATCGGCATCGACTATGTACAGGGCTTTGGCGTGCATAAGCCGGAACCACTGATGGATTTCTTTGCTTCCCCGCACGCCAGCCGCGCACCATCCTGATACGTCACCTGGATTATTGGCCGACTTGCAGCCATGACCTTTTGCAGGACAAGCATTTCCTTCGCCCGTCAGCACAAGCTATAGCGATCCGCCGGCCCAGCTGGCATCACGCAACAGGATTTTCCAAAATACCTATGGGATCTATGCTGACCGCCACCCGATCGCCCGGTTGCAGATAACGCGGGGGAGTGTAGCCCATGCCGACGCCGGCGGGAGTGCCCGTGGCAATGATATCTCCCGGCTCCAGGGTCATGCCGCGCGACAACGTCTCGATCAGTGTCGGAATATCGAAAATCAGATCGGCGATGCAGGCGTCCTGACGCAGCTGGCCGTTGACGCGGGTCTGCAGGCGTAACGCACTTACGTCCGGCACCGCGTCGGCACTCAACAACGTCGGCCCCATGGGACAAAAACCATCGAGGCTTTTACCCAGAAACCACTGCTGGTGGCGGGTCTGCAGAGTACGCGAGGTGACGTCGTTGACGATGGTGTAGCCGTAGACATGCCCCATGGCATCGCTGCGCGTGATGCCGCGGCCGCCCTGCCCGATGACCACCGCCAATTCCCCTTCGTAGTCCACCGAGCGAGTGGCATCGAGCCAGGCGGGGATCGCCGCACCCGGCCCGATAACGGACGATGTCGCCTTGGTAAAAATAATCGGTTGCGCGGGAACACCGTCCCGCAGGTCATCACTGCCCGCAACGAGGGAATGTATCTCGCGGGCGTGGGCGCGATAATTCTTACCGACGCAGAACAGATTGCGCCGCGGCCGGACTATGGGCGCCACCAACTTCACTTGCGTTATGGGGCGCCGGCCAATTCCGCTGTCCAACGCGCGCCGCGCCGCCGCCAGACCGGCCGCGCCGAGAGCGATGAATGCCGTCATGTCGGAGGGTAAGTCTGGATCGGCTAGGGTCAGGTCGACCACTTCGTCACCTGCACGGTCGAGTACACCGACGCGATACTGGCCAGCGTCAAAAAAAGTAACCAGGTGCATGATCCAACTCCATAATTGCGCATGTCCGAACGGGGCAACGGGTTTTGTAGCACCCAGGATGGAAACGCCGCCAACCCTACCCTATGCATGTTGTCCGACCCCCGCCCCTTAGTGCAGACCCGCCGCCGCCTCGGCGGCCTGCGCGGTCGCTGCCAGGCGGGCGACCAGCCGGAACTGCAGGGAAAATAAACGCTCACCGATGATGTCGCCGGCATGCTGCACCGAGCTGGGGGAGTCGGTCTGGAGCGACTCGGCAAAGGCATAGTCGTTAAGCGTTTTCTGGTCTGCGCTGTGTTCGAACGGGTAAACCACACCCCGTAGCCGGTCCTGAATGGTACGGATGCGACGTACGCAGGCCTGTGTCACCTGCGCGATGGCGACGCTCAGTTGCCGATTGGGCGGGTGGCCGCTCTGGTTCGTCAGTAGCGCACCCAGGGCCTGGGTCTCGCTGTGCAGGGTCATGACCTCGAGCATCACACCGCTGACCCGCGCGGCGACCTCGAACAGGGGTCGCATACTGTCCCACGTTGCGCGGGTTGGCTCGGCGGCCGGTGCCGGTGTCAGGCACACCGCCAGACGCATGCGTTGCATGCCGGCGCTAACCAGTTGATTCAACACCACGGATGCCTGCTCCATTCGAGCGCGCGCCTGATCTTCCGCCTGCGGTATCGTTTCCGGCCGCGCGTCGGCCAGACCAAACTCCGACGGGTCGATGTTGAACCCGGCGTGGACATAGGTTCTGGCCAGAACAATATTGTTGAGTTTTTGCTCGCACTCGCCAAAGCGCCGATAGGCCAGTTTGGCCTGGCCGGCGAGACTGCGCATCAGGTCGCTGTGCTTTTTCCAAGCCTGCACGATGGCATCTTGCTGTTGAACGTTAGGTGCCGATGACCCGTTGTTTTCTATCGGCGCGTACACGCTGAATGCGCCGGAAAAGAATACGTCCAGGGCCGAATCATGGCTGCGCTGTTCGTCCGCGGCGACGGTGAATTCCTCCTCCGGAATGAGTTGCGACTTCGCCACATCGAACATCAGCTGCCGGCGGTAATAGCTGTAGGTACTATCGCCCGACATCTCGGAAAAACCCTTCAACAAAGACCGCGCCGGCAGCTCAACCTGAAAAATCCCCGCGGCCTTTTCTTGCATGGCGTTTTCGATACGCTCTATATCGGTGGGATGGGTGTCGAACCATTCGCCACGCTGCAACTCCATGTCCTTCTCGATCTTTTCTCCGATGTTCTTCGGTTGCTGCTCCAGGGTGCGCACCACCGCCGCGGGCA
>JANNJF010000645.1:0-5738 GCA_031405715.1 Gammaproteobacteria bacterium
CGGCGAGCTTGAACGGGGCTTTAGAATCTACACCCAAAAATCTACACCAATCCCTTACTGTCATGGCGCCGACAATATGTCGCGCACTGATACCGCCATCCTCCGCTTTTGGAGTGCGGGAGCTTGCTCCCGCTATGTAAATCCCGCCGCAAGCCACCACTCTCCACAGACTGCGCTCCGTTTCGTCCGGCAGCGTTTGTAGGTTGGGGTGAGTGCAGCGAACCCCAACGAAACATGCACGTGTTCAGTGGAAAAAACAGGAGTGAGCCGTGACGCGCGTTCAGCGCACAAAGCGATGCCGCAACCATGCAATTATGCCCGGCATTACCGATACCACTATGATACCCATCATCACCGCCACCAGGTTCTCGCGTACCACCGGCAGATGACCGAAGTAGTAACCGGCGAGGGTGAACAATCCGATCCACACGACAGCCCCCGAGAAGCTGAAGGCAAGGAAGCGCCCATACGGCATGCGCCCGATGCCGGCAACAAAGGGCGCGAAGGTGCGTAGGATGGGCATGAAGCGCGCAAAGAACACCGTTTTTCCGCCGTGGCGTTCGTAGAAGGCGTGGGTGCGTTCCAGGTAGACAAGATTCAGCAGGCGTGCGTGGGTGCGGCGGAATATGCGTGGCCCCACATGATAGCCGATCCAGTAGTTGGTGTTGTCGCCACCGAAGGAGGCGGCGATGAGTAGCGGCACCAGCCATTGAATGTCCAGCCCGCTGCCCGCTGCCAGCGTGCCGGCGGCGAACAGCAGCGAGTCGCCGGGAAGAAACGGCGTGATGACAAATCCGGTCTCGGCAAAGATGATGACGAACAGCAGGACATAGACCCACAGCCCGTAGTTGGCGAGAAATTCCACCAGGTGGCGGTCCACATGCAACACGACGTCGATGAACTGGGCGAGCAGGTCCATGGGTTATTTCCAGAACCAGGCCAGGACCAGCACGCCGAAGACGATGCGGTACCAGGCGAATAATGTGAAATTGTGTCCCGAGACGTATTTGAGAAATATCCGCACCACCACCAAGGCCGTGACAAACGACATGACGAAGCCCGCGGCAAACATCGGAATGTCGGCCGCCTGCAGTAGGCTGTGATTTTTGATCAGCTCAAAAAAGAACACCGCGAACATGATGGGCATGGCGAGAAAAAACGAAAACTCCGTGGCCGTGGTGCGCGTAAGACCTGTGAGCAGCCCGCCCATGATGGTGGCGCCGGCGCGCGACACGCCGGGGAACAGAGAGAAAATCTGGGCGATGCCGATCTTCAAAGCATCCATGGGACCGAGGTTTTCGATGCTGTCGATGCGTGGGCGCAGCGGCAGACGTTCGATGATGAGGATGAGGATGCCGCCGACGATCAATGCTATACCCACCGTGATGGTGCCGAAGAGATATTGTTTGATCTGATTGTGCAACAGCAGGCCGACGATGGCCGCCGGCAGGAAGGCGATGAACAGGTTCAAGGCAAAAAGTTGTTCGTGTTTGCGGTTCAATCCCATGATCAGGCGACCGATACGTCCGCGATAATCCCAGACGACGCCCAGGATTGCGCCGAGCTGAATGATCATCTCGAAGACCTTGCCCTTCTCATCGTTGAAATCGAGCAGTTCGCCGACAACGATCAGATGTCCGGTGGAGGAGACCGGCAGGAACTCGGTCAGGCCTTCCACGATACCGAGCAGCACTGCCTTGATGATCAGAATTATATCCATGTCATTCTCACAGAGTAAATACTAGCGGTTTGCCTAACACGCCGGGGCGGATGCGGCCCTGGTCGAACACGATCTGTCCGCCGACGATGGTGTAGACGGGCCATCCGCGTAGCGCACGGCCGGCGTAGGGCGACCATTTCACCTTGGTGAAGCAGTTTTCATTGCGTACGGTTCGCAGGTCGTCCATGTCCACGAGGGTCAGGTCCGCGTCCCAGCCCTCAAGGATTTTGCCCTTATTGGCGATGGCGTAAGCGCGCGCAGGACCATAACACATCCATTTCTGAATGTCCGCCAGGGTGCAGCGGCCGGCGTGCATCTGCGTCAGCATCAACGGCAGGGAGGTCTCGACGCCCGGCATGCCGGACGGTGCCTGGGGATAGCCCAGGTTTTTTTCTTCCAGGGTGTGGGGTGCGTGATCGGTGGCGATGAAGTCGATGACGCCGTCGTGCAGGCCGGCCCACAGCGCCGTGTTGTCCGCCGCTGTGCGGATCGGTGGATTCATCTGCACCCGCGTGCCCTGTTCGGCGTAGTCGTCGACATTGAGCAGCAGGTGATTGGGGATGGCCTCGGCGGTGACCCATGCCGGTTTGTCCTGGCGCAGCAGCGCCACTTCTTCCAGCGTGGAAAGATGCAGGATGTGCAGGCGCCGCCGGTATTTCTTCGAGAGCGATAGGGCCAGGCGCGTGGCGATCAGTGCGCATTCATTGTCGCGCAGCTCGGAGTGCGCCGCCGCATCGGTGCGCTGCGCGAACTGCGGCGTGCGTGCCTGGATGCGTGCTTCGTCCTCCGCGTGCACTGCGATCAGGCGTGTGCCATGGGCGAAGATGCGCTCCAGATCCTCCGCGCGGTTCACCAGCAGACTGCCGGTGCTGGCGCCCATGAAGATCTTGATGCCGCAGGTCGGCGTGGCGCTGTTGAGTTCGTCGAGGTTGTCCGGGGTGGCGCCGATGAAGAAGCCGTAATTCACCACGGACTTCTGGGCGGCACGTGCGAGTTTGTCGTTCAACGCCTGCTGGGTGGTGGTCGGTGGGTCGGTATTGGGCATGTCGAGAAAGCTGGTGACGCCGCCGCGCGCCGCGGCGCGCGAGCCGCTGTGCAGATCTTCCTTGTATTCCTTGCCCGGTTCACGGAAATGCACCTGCGGATCGATCACCCCGGGCAGCAGCAATTGGCCGGCGGCGTCGATCGCCTCTTCCGCTGGTGCAAAAATGGTTTTATCGATGCGGGCTATTTTGCCGTCCGCGCAGGCGACGTCGCCGGAAAAGGTGCTGCCGTCCGGTTGGGCGATGGTGGCGTTGCGGATGAGCAGGCTATACAAGAAGGACTCCCGGGAGTAGACATGACGAGGGGGGCCTTAGCCCCCCTCCCTGTGGATAGTTATTATTTTGTGCGCGGTTAGGAACCGCTTTTAGTTTTAGCCAATTTTTAATTTCCGTGCTGAAAGTTAAGAATAATAATTTCATGGCATTTTTGATGCCGCAACAGAAATGCCGGCTCAGTGGACTTATCTGTGGCTGTCCTTATTTATCGCGTGATTGCATATACTCAACCCATAACTGATTCTGTTTTTCTTCATCGCAGACAGCTTCTTTTAGGAATCGTTGCGTCCCATCCAGAAAATACTTAATTTGGATTTCATCAAAAACCCACTGTCCACCTTCTCTATTGAAGGAAACATAGTAATCTGTCGGAGTGTTTTTGTTATCGGTTCCCATGACCATTAAACAACCCTTGCTATCTTTTATCGCCTCTTTGCTGTCGGATATTTTTGCAATACCATCGGGAAACTTTAACAAAATGGCGCTGAGTCCTTGTTCTTTTACGGAGTGCGCGCGAGCCTCATTAATTGCCGACCAAAGTTTTTGCGAGAAGAATTGGTTTTCATTCTTACCGCTTTTTTCTGCGTTTCGATATTCGACGAAGCGATCATAAAGAGGCGATGCTTCCTTTGGGGATTGATGGGCACACGCTATCAGTGCCGCGCCAATCAATAGAATTTGTAATATCGCTTTATTCATATCGCAACAAGCTTTCGTCTATTTGCTTATGGCGATTCTTGAGTAAGCGAGCGGCTTGGCATAATAGGCCAGAACAACTCAGTATCAGCTTTTCCACATCGATGAAGCTTGTGAAGGTAATCTTACCGATACTGTCAAATCCAAAAGTCGCGGAATAGTTGAGTTTCTTGTTTCCCCCGAAGAACGTGACATTCGCATATTTGAAGCCGATTCCAAATTTCTGTACTTCTTCGTTTGCAGAGAACCTAACAACTCCAGATTTTCCTGATAGGATTGCATTGCCATTTTGGTCTACACTCAGCGTGAATGGACCTTTGCTTTTAACGATGCTCACCGTGACGGTGTCGTCGGATTTGTAGGCCAATTCTATAAAGTTAATTACTTTTATTTTAAGCTGATAATTACTTGTTGGGTCTTCATCGCTCACCTTAATTTCTCCAGAATTCTACTTGGAATTAAGTTTCAAAATTAAAATGATTGAAGTGCTATTTTTGGCATTAGCCCATGTAACCCAGATTGTCAGCCCATCTGTTTTTCGCGGATCTCGTCCAGGGTTTTGCAGTCGATGCACAAGGTGGCTGTGGGCCGGGCCTCGAGACGCTGTACGCCGATCTCGACACCGCAGGTCTCGCAGAAGCCATAGTCGCCGCTGTCGATGCGGGCGTTGGCTTCCTCGATCTTCTTGATCAGCTTGCGTTCGCGGTCGCGACTGCGCAGTTCCAGGGACATGTCGGTTTCCTGGCTGGCGCGGTCATTCGGATCCGGGTGATTGGCGGTTTCATCCTGCATGCTGTGCACGGTGCGCGTGACTTCTTCCAGCAGTTCCTGCTTCCAGGCGTGCAGGATCTCGCGGAAATGGTCCAGCATGCGTTTGTTCATGTACTTATCGCCCTTCTTCTCCACAAAGGGTTTGATCCCGTGGATCTGAGGACTGGTGGCATCTTTCTTCTTGCTAACCGGCATTCATCTACTCCTGCACGAGGTCGGCGTGATCGGTGAGAAAAAAATCAAGCGCGCATCTATACCAGAAAAGGGGGGTAGGGCGCAAGATGTTTTCCATGCAAACAATGTACCGTTTCTCTGGCAAGGCGTTTGGGCGATAATACACACTCTCAGGACGATTGGAACCACTTAGGTAATTTATGCCGCTGAAAGCCCTAATATTCGACGTAGACGGTACCTTATCGGACACAGAACGGGATGGCCACCGCCCGGCGTTCAATCTGGCCTTTGCCGAGGCGGGGCTGGATTGGCACTGGGATGTGGCGCTGTATGGAGAGCTGCTGGCGGTGACCGGTGGCAAGGAGCGGATGATGTTTTATGTCGAACACTACCGCCCGGACTATCAACCGCCGGCGGACTTTACCGTCCTGGTGGCGCGCCTGCATGCGGCGAAAACCCGGCACTACACCGCCCTCCTGGCGCGCGGCGAGATTCCGTTGCGCCCGGGCGTGGAGCGGCTGCTGCGCGAGGCCCGCAGCCGCGGGGTGCGCCTGGCCATCGCCACGACCACCACACCGGCCAACGTGACTGCACTGCTGGAGCATGCCTTGTCCGCGGACGCCGTGGGCTGGTTCGAGGTCATCGCCGCCGGCGATGTGGTGCCGGCAAAAAAACCAGCGCCGGATATTTATAACTATGCCCTGGCGCAGTTGGGTTTGGCACCTGGCGATTGTCTGGCGTTTGAGGATTCGGAAAACGGTCTGCGGTCGGCACGCGGCGCCGGTCTCAAGACGGTGATTACGGTGAACGATTACACCCGCAACCACGATTTCACCGCCGCCGTCCTGGTGTTGGACCATCTGGGCGAACCGGGTCAGCCGTTTACGCGGCTCGCGGGCCAGGCTGAGGCCGCCGACGGCGTGTTCGACCTTGCCCTGGCGCAGCGGCTGCACCAGGGCTGAAGGGTCCGGACGGACAAGACAGTAAAGAACCTGCTCTGTGGCGCGAGTCTCGCGCGCCGCACGCAGGCTGTTGAAAAACAGCCTGCGTGCGGCCCA
>JANNJF010000646.1:0-6100 GCA_031405715.1 Gammaproteobacteria bacterium
GACGTGGTGAGCAATCCCGAATTCCTCAAGGAGGGCGCGGCGGTGGACGACTTCATGCGTCCCGACCGCATTATTGTCGGCTGTGCCAGCGATCGGGCGCGCGACGTCATGCGCGAACTCTACACCCCGTTCAATCGCAGCCGTGAACGTATCCTGTTTATGGGCGTGCGTGAGGCGGAGATGACCAAGTACGCCGCCAACGCCATGCTCGCCACCAAGATCTCATTCGTCAACGAGATCGCCAATCTGTGTGACCGCCTGGGTGTGGATGTGGAAAGTGTGCGCCATGGCATCGGTTCCGATACGCGCATTGGACATGCCTTTATCTATCCCGGCTGCGGCTATGGCGGCTCGTGTTTTCCCAAAGACGTCAAGGCGCTTATCCACATGGCCGAGGAAAACCAATTTGAGCCCATGCTGCTGAATGCCGTCGAGGCGCGAAACGAAGATCAGAAACACCTTTTATTCCGCAAGATCACCCAGCGCTTCGGCGCGGATCTGCACGGACGTACGTTTGCCATCTGGGGCCTGGCATTCAAACCGGGTACCGATGACATGCGTGAAGCACCATCCCTGGTTCTGTTGCAGGAGTTGATTGCCGCCGGTGCCAACATCAGGGCCTATGACCCGGTGGCGATGGAGAGCGCGCGACGCGAGATGCCCGCGGAATGGCTAAGCTCGGGCCGCGTGACCTTGGTGGACGAACAATACCAGGCGCTTGACGCTGTCGACGCCATGGTGCTGGTCACCGAGTGGAAGCCCTTCCGGCATCCGGACTTTGATCGCATCAAGTCCATGATGAAAACGCCGATCGTTTTTGACGGCCGTAACCAGTATGATCGCAATGTTCTGCGTCAGTCCGGCTTTGAGTATGCCGGGATAGGGCGTTGAGAAATAACTAAATATTCAAGATAATTTGAGAGGAAGAGATGAATAGAATAACCAAGGCCGTTTTTCCGGTGGCCGGTATGGGCACGCGCTTTCTGCCGGTGACCAAGGCAAGCCCCAAGGAAATGCTGCCCATCGTCGATAAACCGCTCATCCAATATGCCGTGGAGGAGGCGGTGGCCGCCGGTATCACCGACATGATTTTCATCACCGGCCGAAACAAGAGGGCCATCGAGGACCACTTCGACAAGGCCTACGAACTCGAGACCGAGCTGCACGTGCGCGGACGCGAGAAACTCCTGGCGATACTGCACAATATACTGCCGTCCAACGTCAACTGCATTTATATGCGCCAGTCCGAGGCGCTGGGTCTGGGGCATGCGGTATTGTGCGCCCGGCCGGTGGTGGGCAACGACCCGTTCGCGGTTATTCTCGCCGACGACCTGATCAGCTCCGAGGTGCCGGCGATGAAACAGATGACGGATCTTTATCGGCACTACAATAATTCGTTGATCGGGGTACAACAGGTGGCAAAGGAAGAAACCTCACGCTATGGCATCGTCAAGGTGCGTGCCTGGGAGCAGGGCATCCATAAGATGGATGGCATGGTCGAAAAACCCAAACCCGAGGATGCGCCCTCCAACCTCGGGGTCGTCGGCCGCTATATCCTGACACCGCGCATATTCGAGCATCTGGAGAAAGTTGAGACGGGTGCGGGTGGCGAGATACAGCTCACCGATGGTATTGCCAGCCTGCTCACGAAAGAGCAGGTGCTGGCCTATGAATTTACCGGCAAGCGCTATGATTGCGGCGATAAGCTCGGCTATCTTCAGGCCACGGTGGAGTATGCCCTGCGGCATCCGGAACTTTCGGGTAAATTCCGCGAATATCTGAAAGCGTTGGAGTATTGATCATATAAGTGGCAAGTAGTAAGTGGCAAGTGGTAAGGGTAGACAAGAAAACCTATAGGGTTTCCTTGCCACTTACTACTTGTCACTTTCCTTAAGGCACCGATATACTGGGCACGCAAAATAAGGGGACTGGTTATTGATGCAGGCCCAGGGGTTAGAATAAATACGGAGCCTATCCTAAATGCGCAATAAGTTAATGATAGTGATGGTCAACACCGACCCCTCCAACGGCGCCGAACTGGGCGCGCCCTTTTTCCAGGCCACCGTGGCGGCGGCGATGGAGTATGAGGTGGAGGTGATACTGACCGCCCGTGCCGGTGAACTGGCGATCAAGGGTGTGGCCGACAAACTGCATGTGCAGGAAGGCAGTCCGAAGAGTGTCTACGATTTTATCAAGGATGCGCATGAAGCGGGGGTACGTTTCAAGGTTTGCACCCCGACCCTGGAATTGTGGGGCAAGGATCTGATCCCCGAGATCGAGGAAACCGTCGGTGGCGCCTATGTCATCAGCGAAGCCATGGATGAAAACACCGTCACCTTCACCTACTGACGTCTTAGGGATAGAACTGGTTTGGAACCTGTTACCGCGCAGCAGGCCTGGAAGGTCCTCGAGCAAGCCGACTGCCTGTACAGTGCACAGCAGATCGAAGCCGCTTTGGAGGTGATGGCGCACGCCATTACCCAACAACTCGCCGAGCATGATCCGATAGTGGTGTGTCTCACGAACGGGGGGCTGGTGCCGTTCGGTGCCCTGCTGCCCAAACTGCCTTTTCCCCTGCAGGTCGACTACATACATGCCACGCGCTATGGCAATCGTCTGCAGGGTGCCGACCTCCGGTGGATGGCCGGACCGTTTGTGGCCCCGCAGGGGCGCACTATTTTATTGGTCGACGATATTCTCGACGAAGGCGCGACCCTGGCGGCGATTCAGGAATATTATCTCAAACATGGGGCGCGTGAGGTTTTCAAGGCTGTCATGGTCAAAAAGGAGCGTCCACGTTCCCTGAGTATCGATGCGGAATTTATCGGACTCATGGTCCCGGATCGCTATGTCTTCGGATACGGCATGGACTACAAAGGGTATTTGCGTAATGCACCCGGTATTTATGCCGTTGCCGACTAATCGTATCAGTCACAGTGAATGGATAGCATGACACTTATAGCCATTATCGGCGGCAGCGGCCTCACCAATCTCAAGAACCTGGAAATCACCCGGCGCGAGGTCATGCGTACGCCCTTCGGTGAGCCGTCCACGCCCCTCGTGTTCGGGCGCCTGGGTGGACAGGAGGCGGTGTTTCTGGCGCGTCATGGTCATGGTCACACTATCCCACCGCACGCTGTCAATTACCGCGCCAACATCTGGGCGCTGAAGGAGGCCGGTGCCACGCACGTGATCGCGGTGAACGCGGTGGGAGGCATTACTGCCTCGCTGCTGCCCGGCAGCCTGGTATTCCCCGACCAGATTATCGATTACACCTACGGACGCAGCCACACCTATTTCGGTAACGAACAGAAATCCGTTACCCATATCGACTTTACTTTTCCGTATTGTGAAGAGCTGCGCCAGTTTCTGATCCGCGCGGCACTGGCCGCCAAGATCGGCGTGGCGGAACGCGGTACCTATGCCGCCACACAAGGACCACGCTTCGAGAGTATTGCGGAGATCAAACGTCTGGAGAAGGATGGTGCGGACATCGTTGGCATGACCGGTATGCCCGAGACCAGTCTCGCGCGCGAGCTCGGCCTGTGTTATGCGAGTATTTCCGTTATCGCCAACCCGGCGGCCGGCAAGGCGGAGGGTGTCATCAGCCTGGCCAGTATCGAAAAGACGCTGGAGACCGGTATGGAAAAAGTGCGCGCCTTGCTGGAGCAAGTCATCCCCATGCTGGTAACGCGAAAATAATCCACGCCAGAGATGTGATGTGTCTAGGGAACCTCTGAACTAGTCCCCCCTCCCCCGCGCACTTCGGGGGAGAGGGGACGAAGCATGATCGTTCTTGCTACTTGTTCAGAGCTTCCCTAGCTATTTGCCCTTGGTCAACGGCGTCAGGCGTATCAGGGCGCCGAATTTCGGGTGATCGAAATAGTGCGTCTCCTGACTCTTGACCCGTCGTTGTTCGTTGATGCGGTAAGTAATCATCCCACTACCTCCGCTGAATAATCCGCCATCGACGGTTTTTTCCTCATAGTCCAGGTTGAGATCAAGATGCAGATAGCGACTCAGGTACAGACGCATGGTCCCGGCCAGCTCATCCGGATTCTTGGCATGGGTTCCGCGCAGCCGAATCGGCTTGCTCGCGGATTTGGCATCCGCCGCCTGGATCCAGCTGTAATAGGCCAGAATCCGAAAGCGTCCGTCTTTGGCAAGATCGTTGGCCGCGGCGGCGAGGATGCTGGGTGGTGCCGCTGGACTCGGTGCTTCCGCATCGATGTCGCGCGGTCTGGTGGCATCAGCGGTCTCCCGGGTCCATAATTCGTCGCCGTCGAGTTGCGGCAGCCTGGTTGCGAACACCAGGACTTCCACGCTATAGGTATTTTCTTTGTCTTTGTCCGTGGCCGCCAGTACTCCATGCGGGATGGCTGACGCCGCGATCAACAGCAAAGCAGGGATTATCCGGGACACTGTATTTTCCTTAAGGTTACAAAAAACCATTATAGTATGTCGCAGATCAGACAGGAATTCGAATAGGGTAAGGCAATGGCCATTAAACGAGTGCTGAAAATGGGTGACCCGGTCCTGTATCGCGTAGCTGAACCGGTCATTGATTTTAACACAGTGGGTCTCGATGCCTTGATTATGGATATGTTCGACACCATGGCGGCGCAGAACGGCGCTGGCCTTGCTGCCCCGCAGATCGGTGTGTCACAGCGGGTGGTGATCTTCGGGATCGAGGCCAATCCGCGTTATCCCGGGATGGAGCCGGTGCCGACCACTGTGCTGATCAATCCGCAGATAGAATACCTGACAACGGAAACCGACGATGCCTGGGAAGGCTGTCTGAGTGTGCCGGGCCTGCGTGGCGTGGTCACGCGCTACACCCATCTGCGCTATAAAGGGTTTGACCAGCACGGCGCCCCCTTCGAGCGCGAGGCGCAGGGCTTTCACGCACGCGTGGTGCAGCACGAGTGCGACCACCTGGACGGCGTGCTTTATCCCATGCGCCTGAAGGACGTGCGTCTGTTCGGTTACGAGGATGCCCTGTTTCCGGAAATGTAGCGTTGCACTCGGGGAGTGCGGGAGCTCGCTCCCGCTTTCTAAGCGGCGGCTCGCCGCCGCTCGCCACGCTTCCCCTGTGGCTGGGCGACGGGCAGGGCGGTCACCACCATTCCAAACTACCACGCACGGCCACTCCCATCAGGCCGTCGTCCTCTCCCCCTTCTTCAACGTCGTTTCCTCCCCCGGACTCAGCGCATCCAGCAGTGTCCGCACGCCACTGATACGACTGTCCGCATCGGGCATCTCGCTCACGATGCGTAATCGATTGGGGCCATCCAGCCGATAGAGCCGGGGTGCGGACTGCAACAGCCGGATGATGGTCGCCGGATCGATATTCGGTTTCTCCTCGAACTCCACACGCGCACCCTTGGGGCCGGCCTCGATTTTGAGGATGCCGAGGGCAGTGGCGAGCAGTTTCATCTCGGTGACGCGGAACAGCACCTTGCCCGCCTCCGGCAACAGTCCGAACCGATCGATGATCTCCGCCTGTAAATCGTTCAGCTCCTCGCGCTGCGTGACGCTGGCCATGCGCTTGTACAACATCAGGCGCATATGCACATCCGGTATGTAGCTGTCGTTCAGCAGTGCCGGTACGTGCAGGTTGATGTCGGCACCACGATGCACCGGGCGATCGAGGTCGACTTTCGTGCCGAGCTTGAGGGACGTTACCGCACGGTTCAGCAGTTCGGTATACAACGTAAACCCGACTTCATCGATCTGTCCGCTCTGGGATTCCCCCAGCAGTTCCCCGGCGCCGCGTATCTCCAGGTCGTGGGACGCCAGGGCGAAGCCGGCCCCCAGGTCCTCGAGGGCGGCGATGGCCTCCAGGCGCTTCATGGCATCGCCGGTGATGGCGCTGTGATGTGGAATCAGTAGATAGGCATAGGCACGGTGATGTGAGCGCCCGACGCGACCGCGTAGCTGATGCAGTTGCGCCAGGCCGAATTTATCGGCGCGCTGGATGATGATGGTATTGGCGCTGGGGATGTCGATGCCGGTTTCGATGATGGTGCTGCACAGCAGCACGTTGAAGCGCTGGTGATAAAAATCCAGCATCACCTGCTCCAGATCGCGTTCCGGCATC
>JANNJF010000647.1:0-7451 GCA_031405715.1 Gammaproteobacteria bacterium
GTCGCCGCGCGATCCGATTTTCTGGACGCATCACAACATGATTGACCGCATCTGGTACGACTGGAACGTCGTGCGCGGCAACGCCAACACCAACGACCCGGTCTGGGCGAACTATACGTTTAGCGGTAACTTCGTCGACGCCAAGGGCAACGCCGTCAACGTCCAGTCCGGTATCCTCGTGCTGGCGCCACTATTGTCCTATCAGTACGACAACTCGCCGATCACCAGTTGCGGAGTCATCGGGCTGTCACGCGCCAAGATCGATAGCGTGGCGCTGCGGCGTTTCCTCGAGCAGGGGGCGCCGGTCAACATCCAGACGCTGCGGACCTTTCAGGCGGTCGAGGCCGTGGAGGTCCCGGTGGGCGGGACGCTGTCACGGACCTTGCGCGCCCGCGATCCGTCCGTGATGGATCAGGCGTTGTCCGCGGCAGACACGCGCGTCTTGATCCGCGTGGCCGGCGTGCAGCAACCCCCGAGCGGCGATTTCTTCGTGCGCGTCTTCGTCGACAAACCGGACGCAACCGCCGCCACACCGATATCCGATCCGCACTATGCCGGCAGCTTTGCATTCTTCACCGACCCGAAAGGACATGCCCACGGGCCGAACGAAGCGGCGTTCCTGGTGGATGCGACCAAAACCATCGAACGCCTGAACCAGCACAACCGCATCCGCAGCGGCGAGGAGATCACCGTGCAACTGGTGGCCGTGCGCATGACGGACCAGCCACTGCGACAGAAGACCCTGCCGCTCAACCGGCTGGAGATCCAGCTGGTCAAGAGCGAAACCGCGCTACCCAAGCCCTTCGGGTTGGCGCAAGAGCGGAAATGAGGTTGATCGTTGCGCTGTTGTTGCTCGCCGTGACGGTCGCCGGCGCGGCGAGTGACGACCATCTTGTCGCAGCGCCCAACACGGTCCGCTTGACGACGGCGGAGCCGATCGCCGAGTTTCATCTCGGGCCCATCCCGGAGGGGTCGGCCATTATTATGATCGAGATCGGGGTTGTTCGGAATTCGAAACACCTGCCGGTCAGCGTGCGTATTGCACTGACGAATAGCGTGATAGGGCGCGATCTGATCCCAGTGTCCGCGGTCAGCCTGTTTCCCAGCGACAAGCCGGGCAGCTTCATGCTGCGTGCGACCAAGGCGACGGAGGCGCTGCAGCGCGTCTTGGGACAACCCAACCCGAGTATTGTCGCTCGACTGACATTGACGACAGCAGGGCAGGCGCTCCAAGGAGGGGACTTGGCGCTCGAAGAGATTAGGGCGTCCTGGGTGAAGGAGCCGCGAACGCCGTAATGCACGCGCAGCAACCGATCGATAGACCCAGGACGCGCGATGGCGTTGATGGCGGCTAGCCGGTTTTAAGGAACCGGCGGGGGTGCATGCCATTGAGCCCATGGCGGGCCGCAAGGCCATGTGAGTGGATTGATGAGTCTGAAAAAAGGAGCAACACCATGGCAGATTTCAACAAAGCAATCGTCATCACCCTAGCCCGCGAAGGCGGCTCAAAATTCACCGACGACCCCAACGACCGCGGCGGCGCGACCAAATACGGCATTTCCCAGCGCGCCTATCCGGGTGTCGACATCCGCAACCTCACGGAACAGCAGGCGCGCGAGATCTACAAGCGTGACTACTGGGACCGCATCCGCGGAGATGACCTTAAATCGCAGGTCATTGCCGAGCACCTCTTCGACACCTGCGTGAACATGGGCGTGAAAACCGGCAGCCGTCTGGCCCAGAGCGTGCTCGGTATCGATCCCGCGGACGGGGTGATCGGCAGCGAGTCGCTGGCGGCGATCAACCAGGCCGATCCGATGCTGTTCGCGGCCAGTTTTACCCTGGCCAAAATTGCGCGCTATGCGTACCTTTGCAACCGGGATAAATCGCAGAGCAAATATCTGCTGGGTTGGATCAATCGTTCATTGGGAGGTGTGGCATGAAGATTCTGGATTGGCTGGTGGGCGGGGGCGACATGGTCAAGTCGGTGGGCGACGGATTGGATAAGATCTTTACTTCCGACGAAGAACGCCTGGAGAAGCGCAACGAACTGCTCAAGGCGGAGCGGGAGTTCGACGCACTGCAATTGAAACTCCTCGCCGAACAAAACATTGCGCAGACTGAAGTGAATAAGATCGAGGCGGCCAACCCCAGCATCTTTGTCGCCGGCTGGCGTCCCGCCATCGGCTGGATCGGCGTGCTGGCGCTGGCTTACCAATTCCTTCTCTATCCGCTGCTGCAATGGCTACCCATCGACAAACATCCGACGCTGCCGGACAGTAATACACTTTTCACCCTTATTACCGGCATGCTCGGCATCGCTGGGTTGCGTTCGTTCGACAAACTCAAGGGGACGGATTCCAAGAGTCTTGGCAACTGATGCCGGCAACGCAGGCGTGGCTCTGGAAAAAACGGGCTTGAATGACACTCACCCGAAGTGTGTGTGGGCATTGCCCACCGGTGGAGATTATCCACGCCCCGTGTGGTGGGCGATGCCCACCCTACGAAATGCTGTCTTCCGTCCCCCCGCCCCCCGAAACCCCGGTTCCGGCCATCCCGGGGTTAGTAAGGCGGGGATACCTTATTCGTCGTCCGCGCCCAACCGGGTCCGTGCCGCTTCATACATCCGGATTGACTGCGAGTCGGGTACCGCCAGACAACCTCTCGGCGCTACGCCCGCTTGCGCCTGGCTGCGCCGAACAGGCCGAGGGCGGCAGAGGCGAATAACCATGCAGACGCGGGCAGCGGTACCGCCATGGCGCCCGAGGAGTATGTCAGATTGTCCAGGACAAAATGCCGATCGGTGTTGCTGACGCTGAAGACAACTTTATCGAAGGCCGTGGCGCTGAGGGCCATTTCATTCCACACGCCGAAGGTCGCGGTGGTGGATGTAGAGCCTACCAGGATATTGCCCAGATAAGCCGTGAGGGACGCGTTGCCGCTGGTGCCGGCAAAATCCCATTTGAAATAATTGATCGCGCTATCGAACGACACGGTTTCCGGCGGGAACAACCCCACGTCGCCGTTAAACGCCAGGAAATTCGCGGTGCCATAAGTATCGCCCCCAGGCACGCCTTCAAAATTACTGTAGCTGTCCAATACCACACCGCTGCCTTGAAAATGCACGCCCAATGCAGCGTAGCGCTCGCTCAGCGGAGCCCCCTGCGCGAAGCGGCTGGGGGCGTAAGAGTCATCGAAAGTAATCAGCGAGGCACGGGCGTCGGCGCCAAACTGCAGGGACGTCGAGCAGAATACGAGACTGGCGGCGATACTTTTGTTCACAACTGCTCTCCTTTAATCTTGAATCCACCGCTTCAAAGTCCGACACAGCTGCAAGCCCCGGGCGCTGGGTGTGTAGCGCCGCAGCAGCAGCTAATAGCAATCAGTCGGAAAGTTAAAGCCGATACGATTCACCTAGAACACCCCATTTTTTGGCCCGATAACGCATGGCCTTCTTATTAAGTACACCACCATCGCCAAGTGTTGCTTCCTGTGATTGAACTCAGGGTTTGCCGATGACTAACGTACTTTTTTGTGCTGAGCAGGATTCCCCGGAATCCGGTTATGCCTCAGCATAAGGCCATTAAACAAAAACCTCCCATACAACACAATATCTATCGGATGGATGGTGTTTGAATGGCATCCCAAAGTCTGTGCGTTCTCGCACATTGTGTACTACACAATGTGCAACAGGTGGGGCGTGTTTAAAGATACGTTTAATATTTATAATCAAATAGTTATATGATATTTATGGAGACTAGCTACGCCCTGGCCAGGACACTTTGGCGACCACAAGGCGTCCTGGCTTGGAACTTTATTTTATGACAGTAATCACCCCGGTCATCTCTTCATGTCCCGTGCCGCAAAATATGTCGCAGATGAAGGTGAATTTCCCCACCCTGTCGGGCACGATGCGCAGCCGGGTGGTTTGCCCGGGAATGATGTCGGCGCGTAGTCCCAAGTCGGGTACATTAAATCCCATCAACACATCCTCCGTCGTGAACTCCAGTATCACCGGCACACCTCGCTTGAGTGTGAGCGTGTCGGGGGTGAAGGCGAATTTCTTCGCCGACACCCGGATCACTGGTTCCTTGGGCTGGGCCGCCACCCAGGCGGACGTGGCTACCCCTCCCAGGACCAGCACTACGGACATCAGCAGCAGATTGAATCCACGCGCGTTGAGCGTCATCGGTTATCCCTTCGACACGGGTCGTTCGGAGATGACGTACTCGGCCTTTTTCACCTCGGCCTCCACGCTCCGGAAGCCGAGGCCCTTGTACGGTTGTGCCGGATCCCAGGGCAGCGGTGCGCGCTTCGGCTGCGAGCCCGGGGCGGGCAGGGGGAAGATGAGCGAGTTCGCGGCGTGATGCGCAATATGGCCGGTCATGTGGTGGTGTTCCTGGTGGATGTGACCGTAGAACACGCTGACGTTGGCATGGGGCATGAGCAGATCCATCGCCGCCGCGCCGTCGCGCGTGGCCCAGTCCCACTGGGGATAAAGGTCGAACAGCGGGCGATGGGTGAGGACCACGATCCTGGCGTCTTTCGGTTGCTGTTTCAGATCCGCCGCCAGCCACGCCAGCTGTTCGTCGCCGATGCGTGCCGCGGGATCGGACACGTTATCCAGCGCGATGAAGTGCACACCCTTGTGATCGAAGGTGTAATGGGTGTCGCCGAAGAACTCGCGATAGGCCTCGCCCTGATCGAGGGACGCGTCGTGTTCGCCCGGCATGAAACGTACGTCTTTTACTTTGAGGCCGCCGACGATCTCGCGGAACTCGGCCATGCGCCGGCGGCGCTCCTTCGGATCGTCCGTGGTGTGGGTGAGGTCCCCGGTGAACACGATAAAATCCGGCGGCTGCGACAACGTATTGACCGCGGCGACGGCTTTTCTGAGGGTGTTCTTCGCCTCCGGATTGGGCGCCCCGGCGAAGCCCCAGTGGGTATCGGATAACTGGACAAAAAAGAAA
This sequence comes from Gammaproteobacteria bacterium, assembly GCA_031405715.1. Classification (GTDB taxonomy): domain Bacteria; phylum Pseudomonadota; class Gammaproteobacteria; order Acidiferrobacterales; family UBA6901; genus JANNJF01. Next base: position 4,971 of record JANNJF010000647.1, read on the forward strand.
TCATCCTGCGCGGCGGTTTTACCCGCCGTCTTACCCGCCGCACAGCTTGTCGTGCCCAGACCGGACGCAAACACCACGCCGCCGAGGCCGACCAATTTAAGGAATTGCCGCCGGTTTTGTTGCATGTTGTTCTCCTTGTACGAGGTTTGAGGTGGTTGTAACCTGCTTTACCTGCCGGACGATGAGAATATTCCCGCTGCGGAGAAAGAGTCTGAGACGGGAATAAAATCGCGCTGCCGCCGGTACTATGCTAAGGGCCGGTGGAATGACCGGGATGGTTTACGGGAGCTCGGCCAGTCCGGAATATAATGTTTTGCGGGAATAAGACGGCGCCCACGCCGGTATTGGATAACGAATCCACGGGAGAAGGTTTGAACGATCAGTCGAAAACCCGGCGCTTCGAAGTCATTGTCTTACCGCACCTGAACGCGGCCTACAACCTGGCGCGCTGGCTGACGCGCAACGATCAGGATGCGCACGACATCGTGCAGGAAGCGTGCCTGCGTGCCTTCAAGTTTTTCGACGGACTGCGCGGTGATAACGGACGCGCGTGGTTACTGGGCATCGTGCGCAATACCTTTTACAACTGGCTGGAGCAGCAGCGCAAGCACACTGCGAACACGCCTTTCGATGAAGAGTCGCACAGCCTGGAAAGTGCTGCGCCGAGTCAGCCGTATTGCAACCCGGAGTCGATACAGGCGCGCGCCGATGACGCGCGTCTGTTGAACCAGGCATTGGCCAGACTGCCGTTGGAGTTTCGCGAGGTCGTGGTATTGCGCGATCTGGAAGACCTATCCTACAAAGAGATCGCCGAGGTCTCCGCCATTCCCATCGGCACGGTGATGTCGCGCCTGGCGCGCGGGCGCAAATTGTTGCTGGCGGATCTTGGGCGTAGCAAGCAGGAGTTAACTGATGGACTGTAAAGAAATTGTTGAGTTGCTGCCGGCCCAGGTCGACGGTGAACTGGGGCCACGTGAGGCGCTGCGGGTCGACCAGCACCTGCAAGGCTGTGCCCCGTGTCGCGCGGAATATGCGCAGCTCGCCGCCGCGCGCGCGGCGGTAAAAAAACACGCCACCTACTTTGCCGCACCCGGCGATCTGGCGCGCCGCATTGAACGCGCGCTGCCACCCGCGCCAGTGCCGCGCAACCGGCGCGTCTGGAGCTGGCCCAATGCCGGCGCGCTGTTGGCAAGCATGCTGGCCGTCGCCTGGAGTCTTGGGCTTTATATGACTCTACCCACGGCTGCCGATCGGCTGGGGGATGAAGTCGTCGCCAACCACGTGCGTTCGCTGATGTCGGACCATGCGACGGACGTGGCATCCACCGATCAACATACGGTCAAGCCGTGGTTCAATGGCAAGCTGGATTTCTCACCGCCGGTGAACGACTTGACCTCCGAAGGATTCCCTCTGGTCGGTGGTCGCCTGGATTATCTCGACCATCGCCCGGTGGCGGCCCTGGTATATCGACACAATCAGCACGTGATCAATCTGTTTGTGACCCCAGCCTCCGCTGCCAAGAACCTTGGTCCTCAACACCTGGCGCGCCACGGTTATCACCTCATCCACTGGGTCCGGGGGGGCATGGATTTCTGGGCCGTGTCGGATGTGGACCCTGTTAAGCTGGACAGATTTAAGAATCTGATCTCGGCGCACGTACAACCGGTATGATCGCTAGGGAACCTCTGAACAAGTCCCCTCTCCCCCGCGCACTTCGGGGGAGAGGGTTAGGGTGAGGGGGGTAATCAGCGATTTTTCCCTCACCCTGTCCCTCTCCGTGCGGGTTGTGCCTCCCCGAAGGGGGCTAAGGGAGAGGGAACGTATGCTGATCGTTTTTGCCACTTGTTCAGAGGTTCCTTAGCGTGTTGTGTGGCTCTTCCCTATCGCCCGTCGTGCACGGCCGCGCCACCCCCTTTATCCGCCACACCACACGATGAGGGTGGTGTTAAGGCCGATCAACTGTAACGGCGGGAATGACAGATGGGTGGTATGCTGGTCACGCCAGTCCAGGTAGCATCCCATGCCCGCGTCAGCGCCAGCCACTCAAGGTAGGCCGCGCGGACCCTGGCGGGTTTCGCACAGACCCAAATAATATTGATAAATTTAAGGAGACAACATGACGATTTCCAGGTTTCAGCGGGCAGCGCGCTATACAACGACCATCATAGCGATCGCTGCCACCGTTAGCCTTGCCGGATGCAATCGCAGTGCAGCACCCGTGGCCTCCGGCCCGGCAGGGGAGGCGGCGGGTCTGCCACCGGACCGCCCGGCCATGACGTCGGCCACCGACATCCATACCATGCCGGCGCTGGATAAGTCCCCCGCGGCCGCGGGGGCCACACTTAAAGTGATGGTGTCATTGAGCCCCGCGCTAGCCAAGAAAGCCGCGCCGGACGATGTGGTGTATATCTTCGCGCGCGCCGCGCAAGGTCCACGCATGCCCTTGGCGATAGTGCGTAAACAGGTCAAGGACCTGCCCAC
>JANNJF010000648.1:0-4519 GCA_031405715.1 Gammaproteobacteria bacterium
ATCTTCAGCACCGCCGTGCCGGATACCTTGATACTGAACCAGATCACCTGAGGCCCTTGTCATGACATCCACCACGTCAGATGCGCGTATCGATCGGCTCTACCAGCTGCTTCCGGCCATCTACCGGATGCGGGACGCGGAGCAGAATTACCCGTTGCAGGCCCTGCTGCGCGTGATCGCCGAACAGGTCAACGTCGTCGAGGACGACATCGCCCAACTGTATGAGAACTGGTTTATCGAAACCGCCGAGGACTGGGCGGTGCCGTATATCGCGGACCTGATCGGCTATCGCCCGGTACCGGACGCCGGTGCGACCGGCGACGCGGCCACGCAAGAGGGGCGTGAACTCAACCGCGTGCTCGTGCCGCGCCGCGAGGTGGCCAATACCATCCGCTATCGGCGGCGCAAGGGGACCTTGGCCCTGCTGGAACTGCTCGCCAACGACGTGGCCGGCTGGCCGGCGCGCGCGGTGGAGTTTTTCAAGCTGCTGGGCTGGAACCAGAACATCAACCACCTGCATCTTGAACGCGCCCGCACGGCCGATCTGCGGCGTGGGGCGGACTTGGATTTACTCAACGGCCCGTTTGATCCGCTGGCGCATACGGTGGATGTGCGACGTATCAACGCCCATCGTACCCTCGGGCGCTACAACATCCCCTCGGTGGGCGTCTTTATCTGGCGTCTCAAACCCTACTCGGTGACCCATGCCCCCGCCTATTGCGCGGAAAACACCGGCCCCCACTGCTACACCTTTAGCGTATTAGGTCAGGACGCGCCGCTTTTTATACAGCCCGAGCGCGAAACGGAGCCCAGCCACATCGCCGAGGAGTTGAATCTTCCCGCGCCCATCCGTCGCCGGGCCTTCGACCGACACAAGGATCTCTTTTATGGTCAGGGTCAGAGCCTCGTGATCTGGGCGGAGGCTTGGGCGGATACGGATCCGGACCGGCCCATCCCCGTGGAGATGATCCTGCCCGCGGATTTGTCCGACTGGCACTACGTCCCGCCCCACGGGCACATCGCCCTGGACCCGGTGCTCGGACGCTTCGCCTTCCCCCCGGGGCAGTTGCCGAAAAAAGGCGTGCGCGTGATGTACCACTACGCCTTCAGCGCCGATATGGGCGGCGGCGAGTACACCCGTGCCCTTTTCGACCCGCCGGGCAGGCAGGTGGAGGTACCCGATCCCGCGGATGACACCAAGACGCTGCGTCAGACCATCGCGCCGACGCTATACCGGGTCGGCGAGGGCCAGGCGTTTCACCGTATTGGTGATGCGCTGCAGCGCTGGCAACAGGATCACCCGTGGGAAGCGGTGATCGAACTGACCGACAGCAGTGTGTATGTCGAGCCGATTTATATCGAACTGGGTGCAGACCAGACACTGCAATTGCGCGCTGCCAAGGGCGTGCGCCCGGTGATCCGGCTGCTCGACTGGCAAACCGACGTACCCGACGCGCTCTCGGTCATGATGGGTCATGGCAGCCGTTTCACCCTGGACGGATTGCTGGTGACCGGCCGTGCCGTGCACATCACCGGGCCGCAACAGGAAGGGCCGGCGGCGGCAGCGGTGACCGATTGTCATGCCGAGGTGTTGATACGCCACTGCACGTTGGTCCCGGGTTGGGGCTTGACCAGTGACTGTGCACCACGCCGCCCGGCGGAACCGAGTCTGGAGCTGTATAACGTGCGCGCCACCCTGCGTATCGAACACTCCATCCTCGGGTCCATTCAGATCAACGAGGACGAGGTCACGACCGATCCGATCCCCTTGCGCATCAGCGACAGTATCCTGGATGCGGCCGATCCTCAGCTGGAGGCCATCGGCGCGCCCGGTTACGCCGTGGCCCACGTGCTGCTGACGGTACAGCGCTGCACGGTGTTCGGCAGCGTGGATGTGCACGCCGTTGAGCTGGCGGAGAACAGTATTTTCAATGACTGCGTGAACGTGGCCCGGCGCCAGCTGGGGTGTGTACGCTTTTGCTACGTGCCGCCCGGCTGTCGCACGCCGCGCCGCTACCACTGCCAGCCGGACCTGGTGGAGCAGGCCGTGCGCGACGACACGACACTGTCAGCGGCGGAAATAGAATCCGCCAAGGCGTGTGAACGCTTGCGCGTGCGTCCGCAGTTTACCAGCATTCGCTATGGCAACCCGGGTTATGCCCAGCTGGCATTGACCTGCGCGGATGAAATCAAAAGCGGGGCCGACGATGAGTCGGAGATGGGAGCGTTCCACGATCTGTTTCAACCGCAACGGCAGGCCAATCTGCGCGCGCGCTTGGATGAATATACGCCCGCTGGGATGGACGTCGGAATAATTTTAGCGACTTAAAGATAGGAGCTTGATGTCAACAGGACTCGCGCGCGGGCGGCAGGAGCCCGGATTCCGGGAAACGCATCGCACCACCGGTTTGAAAAACACTAACGCAAAGGAAACCAGCCATGAAAGGTGATTTTACTCGAGACACATTCGATCCCGCGAAGCACTTCAGTCGTGTGCTGATGCAGCAAGGACGGGTCACACTGGATGCAGACAGTAATGAACAGGCCGGCATACTGCTGCACTACATGCGTACGCTCGCGCGCGATCTGATGGGGCCCTATGCGGCGCCCGCCGGCGGGGAGGGTGGGTTTTCGCTCAGCCCAGTGGCAGCCGCTGGTTTTACCATCGGCAAGGGTCGTTACTACGTGGACGGGATACTGGTGGAAAACGAAGCGGATTGCACCTACGCATCGCAGCCGGACTATCCCCCGGCGGAAAACGACGCATTGCTGGCCGCCATCAAACAGCCCGACAACCAGGAGTTCTGGCTTTATCTGGACGTGTGGGAGCGGCACATCACCCCGATCGAGGACGATACGATCCGGGAGAAGGCCTTGGGCGGCGCCGATACCTGCACGCGCACAAAAGTGGTGTGGCAGGTAAAGGCCTGGGTGCCCGAGGGTCAGACCTCAACCCCGGGCAATGCATCCGCGAAGGCGCTGGGGAAGCTTCAGGACGCGCGCAAAAAATTGGAACTACAAGCCAAAAAGGCCAGCGGCGAGAAGCTGGATAAGATTAAAAAGGAGATCGATGCGATAGATGCACAGATTGCCAGATATCGTGAGTCCGCCGCGGAGGCTGCGCCGGCAACCTGCACGGAGCTTTTGAAGCGACTGCAACGGAGGGACTTGCCGGTTCTGGCGGCCCGGGTGGATCCCGGCGCACAGGAGCAGGGCGTGTGCGTCATATCGCCGGACGCCAAATACCGTGGCGCCGAAAATCAACTCTACCGCGTGGAGATCCATCACGGCGGCAGCATGGGCATCGGCGTCGTCACCTTCAAGTGGTCGCGCGACAACGGCAGTATCGCCACGGCCTGGTTGGGCAGCGCAGGTGGCGGGTTTGAGCTCGACGTGGCCAACCCGCGCGGTTTCACCGCCGGCAACTGGGTCGAGTTGTCGGACGATACGCTGGATCTGCGGGGCGAGCCGGGGGTACTGGTAAAACTCGCGAAAGTGGAGGGTAGTGTATTGACGGTCGATCCGGATTCTGTGCCTGCTTCGGCCACCCTGGCATGGAACGAGTATCCCCTTAAACCCAAGGTGCGGCGCTGGGATCAGACTCAAACCGAGGACATTGTCCTCTACCAGGGCGCCGTCCCGGTACAAGAGTCGCCGTCGTCGTCGGGCGCAGCCGTGTGGATCGACTTGGAAGACGGTGTCCAGATCCAGTTTGCCAGTGGTGGTCACTATCGGAGCGGGGACTATTGGTTGATCCCGGCGCGGGTGGCCACGGGCAACATCGAATGGCCGCAGCATGCACCGTTAGCAGATGGTACAGTGACGCCCATCGCACTGCCGCCGCATGGTGTCGAACACCACTACGCCCCATTAGATCTTATTAAGTGGCAAGACGGTGACCTGCAGATATCGCATCAGTGCCGGTGTGAGATTCAACCACCCTGTCCGCACCTTCCATGAAGTAAGCCGCGGCCGCACACTGGCCGTGATTTACTCCCGTCGGGGCCGGACGCGGGCACTGTCGCACCGGGTCGCGTCGACGGTTCCGCCAAGCCCTGCGTGAACCGGTGCAGCCAGCGGTTGTGCCGCGTCGTGCACGACGACCCGGCCGATACTTGGCAGGTAATACTCGTCCGGTCCGGTATAGGCGGAGCGTTTATGGCCAATCCGCCTCAACAGGTGCAAGTTGGCCCCTGACGGGGATTCAGGGAAGATGGCCGTGGCGCTTGATTCCCCCACGGCACGCGTTAGCGTGAGGTAGTCAGGGGTCTTGTCCAGTGAAGCGTGAAAATTCCCCTAGATCGATTGCGTAACCCCGGCGACTAGTTTACCCTTGCGCGCTGTTTTCCCCGGCGCAAGCCGGTGTATTTCCGGAGAGGTGTCCGAGCGGTTGAAGGAGCACGCCTGGAAAGTGTGTGTACGTCAAAAGCGTACCGAGGGTTCGAATCCCTCCCTCTCCGCCATTTTCCATGGGCCGAGATCAGTGTATCCCGGCCTGCCTCCTGTAAGGGGAGGCGTA
>JANNJF010000649.1:0-1047 GCA_031405715.1 Gammaproteobacteria bacterium
CAGCTCACACCAGGTGCGCGCACGCTGCATCGACGGTTCCTTTCACGGAGGGGTCAAAAATCATGAAATACCCTATACTGATGCGGCGTAACGTGCAATGGGTGTGGAAAATGACCCACAGGAATCCGCGTTGAGCCAATAATTATACTAAGAAAAATAGCGGGGAAGTGTATGACCGGATTATGGGCCTGTTGAATTGATGGTCACGCTAGAATTTATATTCTTTATTTTTATCCTTATATCAACATTTATAACAATGTTTCTATTTGTATTGTTTGGTCAAGTGACTGTTCGCAGACTCAGGAAGAATCCAGATACGAAGCATGACCTGGGAGTAGAATTTGTAAGTGGGTGGGATATTATTAACGTTGCCCAGGCTTTATCGATACCCAGATCAATTATAAAAAGATTTAAGGGATCTCAGTTATCCTTACTATATGCTGACGCGGATTTACTACACAAACATACTAATAGGTTTGATCGGATATTAGGCAGGTTATTTTATTGCATGTTGATGATTTCTGGACTATCTGGTGCATTACTGGGGTTACTAAATGTATTTGGTGTTGTAGGCTAGTTATATGGAAAAGATATTCGTAAGCATGTATGTCGTCAACTGAGACAGTTGTTGGTGTACTTATTGCGGTGATATTTGTCGTAATGATCTTGTATGTCCTACTCGGACAAATCACCGTCCGCAAACTCAGAAAAAATCCTGAAACAAAAAACGAACTCGGTATGGAGTTTGTCAGTGGCTGGGACATTATCAACGTGGCCCAAGCCCTCGCGATTCCCGCTTTTATCATACGTAGATTTAAGGATACCCCGCTATCCTTTCTCTATGCCAATGCCGAGTTGCTCATCAAGCATACTAATAAATTCGACCGGGTACTGGCTTTTATATTCGGCTCAACGCGGATTCCTGTGGGTCATTTTCCACACCCATTGCACGTTACGCCGCATCAGTATAGGGTATTTCATGATTTTTGACCCCTCCGTGAAAGGAACCGTCGATGCAGCGTGCGCGCACCTGGTGTGAGCTGTATT
>JANNJF010000650.1:0-5472 GCA_031405715.1 Gammaproteobacteria bacterium
ACTCGAACGGCGCGGGCGACGCCGGCATGGGCAACGATTACCAGGTCGGTGTGAGCGTCAAGCCCATCAAGGCTCTTGAAATTATCGCCGCCCATTCGAACAACAAGAAGACACCAAACGCTACTGCTAACAATGACCAGAAGGCTAACAAGGTCGGCGCCCGCTTCAGCTTCCTGAATGCCCACACGGTGTTTCTGCAGTACGAGACAGTGGACATGCTCGACTCCGCTACGGCCGCCGCGCCGACCAGCGCCGGCATCGTCGGCCCCGCAGTGGACGGTAAGTTCATCCTGGCCGGATACTCGCTCAAGCTCGGCAACAGCACCCTGGCGCTGCAGGCCGGCAAGCATGACCGCAGCGTGACCGGCGGTGATGTCGAGACCGATTATCTCGCGGGCGGCTTCATCTACAACTTCTCCAAGACCATGCGCACGCACGTTGGCTACCGCCAGACCGAGGCCACCCAGGTCGCTGTCACCAATGAGCAGAAGGTTTTCGTGGTCGGCATGCGCAAGGATTTCTAAATCTCAAAGTATCGGATAGTTGTTTTGTTGAACGGGGCCCGCCAGGGCCCCGTTTTTTGTTGCGGCAGCGTAAAGAGAAAAGTAGGCATGGCGCTAGCACGGAATTCGCAAAAATGGATTGCACGCCTACAAAGCCAGTGCTATACAACACCGCAGGTGCCATGGCGCGTACCTTAAAATTTCGCACACTAACCTCAACCAGGAAGAAGGAAATGAAAAACAAGCTTCTCTCCCTCGCTGTTGCCGGCGCGCTGGCCGGTGGTGTCGGCGTTGTCCAGGCCGACGTGACGCTCTACGGCAAAGCACATGTCTCGTGGGACTACGCCAAGAGTGGTTCTAATACCGCGGCAACCTCCGCCAACCCGGATAAACAGAGCTTTGTCTCCGATAACAGTTCGCGCATTGGTGTGAAGGTGTCTGAAGAGATACGCGCCGGCGTCAAGGCCCTGGCCCAATGGGAAATCGCCGCTCGCACCGACACGTCGGCGACACTGTCACCGAACCGCAACTCCTTTGCCGGCCTCGGCAGTAATACGACCGGTAGGGTAATACTCGGCAAATACGACACGCCCTTTAAAGAGGCGAGCCGCATGATCGATTTCTTTCACGAGCGCATTGGCGATAGCCGCAACATCCTGGGTGCCAATGACACCACAGCGACGGGTGGCACGGCGTCGATCGCCACCGGTTTTGACCGCCGCGCCCCGAATATGGTGCGCTATGACAGCCCAACCTGGGCGGGCGTGAACTTCGCCCTGTTGTACACCGGTGGTGAAGGTGTCACCAACACCCGCGTGGGCAGCGGCAGCGTTGGCTGGTCCGGTGCCGGCGCCAAGGTGGCCCTGGCGTATGAAAGCCATGGCACCGGTGCTACGGGTGCGGGGACGTCCAGTAGCGAGACCGGTCTGCGTCTGGCGGGTTCCTACGCCATCGCCGGCTTTACGCTGGGCGCCCTGTATGAGCAGTTGAAGGATATCGGCGGCACGTCCGGCCGCGACCGCAACAGCTATGGCCTGGGTGGTCAGTATAAGGTGGGTGACAACGTGTTCAAGGCCCAGTACTACAAGGCCGACTCGATCGATACCCTTACGGACTCCGGCGGTAGCCTGATGGCCGTGGGTTATGACTACAACGTGAGCAAGAACACGACCGTGTATGTCGCGTACGCCAAGGCCGAGAACGACGCCAATGTGCGCGGCTTCAACGTCGCCAGCGCCGCGGCCAACCATGGGGATGTGCTAGCGGCAGGCTCTGTCACGGCGAACAACGGTGTTTCACCGTCGGCCATCTCAACGGGGCTCGAAATCAAATTCTGATGCGGGCAATGCAAGAGGCAGGCGGCAAGTAGCAAGTAACGAGTGGCAAGGGGTTAGTGTCGTGCGCTCTTCCGCTTCTTGGTGCATTCCTATATCGTTGCCTTTTTTCCTTGCCACTTGCTACTTATAACTTGCTACTTGAACTCAGCAGTATCGGGGGCCTGGCTGGAATGCCGCCGCTTGACATTTGCATACTTATTAATCATGATTACATATTATTTAATACATAATATGTGCGGGCCGGACCATGAAAGCAACCATCGCTGAACGCGGGCAGGTAACCATTCCCAAGGCTTTGCGGAAAAAGCTGGGTATGCGACCGGGCATGGTGTTGGATTTTCACGACGAAAACGGCCGCCTCGTGGCGGTGAAGGTGGCGGTGGCCGATCCGGTTGCCCAGGTTTACGGCATGCTCAAATTGGGCAAAAGAACCGACGCCGCCCTGCGTGAGTTGCGCGGCGAGCCGTGATCACGGCGGTTGATACCAATATCCTGCTGGATATATTTGGCGGCGACCCGGAATTCGGGCAGCCCTCCGCGGAGGCGCTGCGACGCTGCATCGCGCAGGGCGCCATCGTGGCGTGTGAGGTGGTGTGGGCGGAAACGGTGACCTTCTTTGACAAGGAAAGTCAGTTTCTCAAAGCCATGGAGACACTGGGCATAGGATTTACTCCGGTTCCGCAACAGGCCGCGATCAAGGCCGGCAGCGCCTGGCGGCACTATCGTAAAAACGGCGGAAAACGTACACGGGTAGCGGCGGATTTTCTCATCGGCGCCCACGCGGCGGCCGAGTGCGACCGGCTTCTTACCCGGGATCGCGGATTTTACCGCAGCTATTTCAAGAGCCTCAAGGTTCTTGATCCGGCGGGGTGACTACAAGATACATGCTACTGAGCCGCGCTCTTTCGACGACGAGCGATATCCTGTATTGTCCTCCTTGTATCTTGCCACTTGAATCTTGAATCTGAATCTATGGTTTCCGTAGGAATTATCGGCGGTACCGGGTACACCGGCGTGGAGCTATTGCGGCTCCTGTGTGTGCATCCCAAGGTGGTGCTGAAGGTCATCACCTCCCGTGGTGAAGCGGGCAGAAAAGTGCAGGACATGTTTCCCAACCTGCGCGGCCATGTGGATCTCGCCTTCAGCGAACCGGACGACAAACAACTCGCTACCTGCGATGTGGTGTTCTCCGCCACGCCCAATGGCATCGCCATGCAGCACGCCCGCGCCCTGGTGCAGGCAGGGGTAAGGCTCATCGACCTGGCCGCGGATTTTCGCTTAACCGACGCGGCCGTGTGGGAGAAGTGGTACGGCATGCCCCACGCCTGCCCCGAGCTTCTGGCGGAAGCGGTGTATGGTCTGCCGGAAGTGAACCGGGAGAAAATCAAACACGCCCGCATCGTCGCCAATCCCGGCTGCTATCCCACGGCGGTACAGCTTGGCTTTCTGCCCCTGATCGAGAAAAAGCTGGTGGATGTGCATGCGCTCATTGCGGACGCCAAGTCCGGCGTGAGCGGCGCCGGGCGCAAGGCCGAGGTGCACACGCTGTTCTCCGAAGCCGCCGACAGCTTCAAGGCCTATGGCGTGCCCGGTCACCGGCACCTGCCGGAGATCCGCCAGGAGCTGCAGCGCGTCACCGGTGTGCCGGTGGGGTTGACCTTCGTGCCGCACCTGACACCGATGATCCGTGGCATGCACGCCACGCTGTATGCGCGCCTCAACGACCCGGGCGTCGATCTTCAGTCGTTATACGAACGGCGTTATGCCAACGAGCCGTTTGTGGATGTCCTGCCGGCCGGCAGCCATCCGGAGACGCGCTCGGTGCGCGCCTCGAACGTGTGTCGTATTGCTGTCCACCGGCCCCAGGGGGGTGACACCGTGGTGGTGTTGTCGGTGATCGACAATCTGGTCAAGGGCGCCGCCGGACAGGCGGTGCAGAACATGAATATCCTGTTCGGTCTGGCTGAAACCACCGGGCTGTCGCAGCCCGCCTTGCTGCCGTGATTTTTCGCCGGTTATCGTTTTGCGGTTGTTCTGCTGATGCATGCCGCTATAATCAGCTGCACTGGGTGTCCGGTATGTCGCGCGTGGGGTTGCTAGGTGAGCGGTAGGTTTCGTCGATTTCTGCAATTAAGAAACAGAACCGCTGAGTTGGTGGTCAAGCGGCGTTATCCTCCCCGGGTAAAGCTGTTTGTTGCCGGCCTTATTGCGGTGGTGGTGATCGTCGGCAGTGGCGCCATCTATAACCACGGACTCAGCATGGCGGGTTTTGACAAGATGTCCGCCTCTGAGCGTCAGGCGGGACTCAAGAGCGAATTAAGTCGTTTCAAGGATGAGAATCAGGAGTTGCGCGAGGCCCTTGCGCGCGCGCAGCGTGCCCTGCAGATGGACCAGACCGCCTACCAGGAACTGGATCAGTCGCTCAAGGATTCCGCCAAAGAGATCGTCAAGCTGCGTGAAGAGCTGACGTTTTACCGTAATATCATCTCCCCCGCGAACAAAGTCAGTGGCCTGCAGATTCAAAATCTGCACATCGAGCGTCAGGGCACGGATCAGAGCAAGAACGAATACCGCTATAAACTGGTATTGGTTCAGGCCCTCAAACACGATCGACAGATCTATGGTCGGGCCAAACTGGATATTTCCGGCATGCAGGCGGGGGAGGAGGTCACGCTGACTTATCCCACTACCGCGGAAAAGGCGATCAATCTGAATTTCAAATATTTCCAGGATGTCGAGGGGGAGTTGAAATTGCCCGCCAATTTCAAGCCGTTGCGGGTAAAGGTGAGCGTAACGACCACCGGTAATGATGCCCAGACCATTGACCAGCTCTATACCTGGCCGCGGCTATAGAATCGACGGGGAAGGGCTATACTGGTGTTGGGGCGCCCCGGAGCCGGCAAACATGGGGTCTTCGGCCAGGCAGCCACCTTTAAATATTTTGGAGACGTTAATTATGCTAGACACGCTAGCCAAGAAATCGAACGAGAAGCCTTGTAACACTATCGATACCCTTATCGGTTCCAAGACTGAGATCAAGGGCGACATCCAGTTTACCGGGGGTCTACGCATCGACGGCAAGATCCGGGGCAACATCGTGGCCCAGGGGGATGCCAACAGCATGTTAGTGCTGAGCGAGCACGCCGAGGTAACCGGGAATGTGACGGTTCCTCATGTGATTGTTAATGGAAAGATCGACGGCAATGTGCGGGCGACGGAGCGGGTTGAGTTGCAGAACAAGGCCGAGATCACCGGCGATGTCAGTTATAAAGTTATCGAAATCGCCGCCGGCGCGACCATCAACGGTGCGCTGACGCGGGAAGTCGGAAAAGGGGCGATCGTCACCCATCTGAAGCAGGCTGATGCCGGGTCGGGTAAGCGCGAGGCTGAGTAACTGGCTGATTTAAAAGCGTTACTTGCTTCTAGTGTAAGATTGTTGTTGACCATTCATGTCAGGTATTGGGATAATACGGCCAGACCTGTTGTATGATGAGTGACTTCTCAAGATATTTTTATTGGAGGCTTAAATGACCGCTGCCATGACCGACATGCCGATCCCGTTGAATTTCACCGATAACGCTGCCAAGAAAGTGCAGGAGTTGATCGAGGAGGAAAAGAATCCGGCGTTGATG
>JANNJF010000651.1:0-4205 GCA_031405715.1 Gammaproteobacteria bacterium
GCGGGGTTTGGCGGCTGTCGGGCGGTATCCCTCGCCGCCCTCATTGATCGTGTCCCATTTACTCATTTGCGTCTCCTGTGCCCCTGGTCCCGAGGCGCGGCGGGATCGTCGATCCCATGACTAGATTATATCCACAACTAATTAGGCCAGTAAACAACTATTTGTGCGGCGGTGCAGCATGAGGATGACCGAGGCTGAGTATCAAACGCTGCTGGCGCACCGCAAGCCGTGGTCAGGTATCAAGGTCCTCAAGCGCATCCAGCGTCGCTCCAAGTTAGAGCTGGCCCTACTGGCGCAGATGGAGGCCGAGATGATCCCAACCCCATTCTGCGAATATCGCCCACTGACGACCCGCAAGTTCCGCCTCGACTTTGCTTGGCCGTCTGATACCTGCGGCGGCATAGGAGCAGGGAAGGGCGTTGAGGTGCAGGGCATGGTCCACCGCATAAAAGGACGGTTCAAGGCCGACATTGAAAAGCGGGCCGAGCTGCTGTTGGCCGGCTGGCTGGTTCTGGAGGTGGATGGCGATTCGATCAGGGACGGGCGGGCGGTGAAGTGGATCAAGAGGTTTCTCGCATGATCGCCTCCATCTACCAGCTAGGCCCCTACACCGTGCAGTTACGTAATGAGCCAGGAATCCAGTGCGCGCTCTACCACGTCTATCTCGGCCTCGTGAAGATCGGCAAATCGCTATCGGTCCCTGACATTGGCTGCTGCCAGTGGCTGGAAAATCAGCAACGCTCGCAAACGCTCTACGCCTACAGCAGCGCTCCGCTCCAAGAGTTAACCAGCGTACCGCGCCGCGCCCGGCAATTCAGTCCCCGCCAGCCACAAAACCGCAAGGTCGGTGCGTAAGTCAGAGACAATACGAGACATCGCTAAAGCGCTCGCCGTGGGCTAGGTTGGCGCACCGTACCCTCATGGTCGCTGGCCGAATAAGGGCGTTGAGCCGAAAGGTTGTTGTGAGGCGGGGATCGATGTTGCACCGGCCAAATGGCCCAGGAGCCATAGGCATGATGAGAGAAACCCAAGAAAGGTACGCAATGCCTCACCCAATCCAATACCTCATAGACCTCTACAACTCCGGTCTAACCCTCCGACAGATCGGCCCCAAGATCAACCGCTCTCACGTCACCGTATTCCACAGGCTCCGCAAGGTCATCAAGCTACGCCCTAGGCCCGCTTGGCCAGTACGTGCTAACACTCCACGCGCACGCGCTTGGATGGCAGCACAAGCTCTTAAATTACTCAACGCTCCGAATCTCCCAGGAGTTGTGCAGTTTGGGAGCATTTATCACGCAGATTGTCCTAAGTGCTTGAAAAAGAAGAAAGTATCAGCAGAACTCTCTAATGGCGCCTGGAAGTGGCACTGTAGGTCATGTGGTGAGGAAGGCGTTGCGCGGATGGTACAAACAGGCGTTTAGAGGCGTTGTTTCTTAGTGGCTCGATCTTCAGGCACCTCTAATCAATGGCTTACGATGCTATTTAACATAATGCTTATTGGACTATGCTTTTCTTGTCGAAGGCGAGCGCTAACTAATATGCCATTCAGCAGACAGGAGGGGGTGCCACCCTTTACCGGCGAGCCCATCCCCCCATTGAGCGAGGGGTCCCCCCCGCTGTACCTCCCCTTATCTCAATTTCCTGGCGGCGCGAAAATTTTTTGCGGATTAGGGATGTTGGGTGTATGAATCCGGCCATTGATGACTAGGACGCGGTATCTCGAATTGCTTAGCGCTGGTCCGCATGTGACGCGAGGTGACATGTACCGTCTGGCGGCGTTTCGGCTGCGGTTGGTGGGTGTTGCGTTAGCGGTGGGGTTTGCGTGGCGGTGACACCGGCAGCGCTGCGAGACCCTGGCCCGATGGCTCGGTTGGTAGATGTGATGTCGGACGAAGATGCGCCTGCTGAGGTATTTCGGCTGCTGACGGACGATCCGGCGAAGACGCTGCCTGAGGTTGCGAAGCTGTGGGGGGTTCCGAAGGGTCGGTTTGTGGAGTGGTTTTCTGTGCGGCACGCGGATTTGTATGACACGGCTCTGAAGGTGATAGCGGCGGATTTAGCGATACGAGCGATGCAGGCGGCGATTGATGCGACGCCTGAGGATGTGGCGGTGAGGAAGTTGCAGGCTGATGTGGCTCTTAAGTTGGCGTCTCGGTTTGACCGTATGCGGTTTGGCGAGAGTGTGAGGGTTGAGAGGACGGTGTCGGTGACGGCGGACGCAGGGCTGATTGGGACGATGGGGCGGTTGCTATCGCTGGTAGCGAGCGGGCAGAGGCCGCTGAGGATTGTTGGGGAGGCGAGCGGCGCGGCCGAGGTTCCGCCAGCCGATGGTGCGCGGGCTCGCCTCCCTGGGGCTGAGGATTTGGATGATGACCAGGAGACCGTGACTGTGGAGAGTGCGGCGCCGAAGCCGCCGGAGTTTCAGATTTGATGACCGAGTTTGACGCCAACGTCGTGAGACGTGGGCTATCCGCATGACGGAAATTTGTGTCCTCCCAGCCCGTAACTGAACGTCTATCGGATGAGCAGGTAGCGCAGTTACGGGCGCTTCCGGTCAAGCGGGCGCTTGAGTATTGGGATCTTGCCGAGCAGGAGGGTCGGCGCACCGGGAAGCTAAATCAGGTCGTGCGTCAGCTTGTGTGCGCGGACCTGTATTACCTGCTGGTCAGGGTCTGTGGCCGCGTGGACATGCTGCCGTGCGATCACCGTCCAGGGTTTATCGACAACCAGTTTGCTTTCGAGCGCTGCCGGGAGGTAGAGGCGAATCCTGACGGGCGCCTTGATCTTTGGTCGCGTGAACATTGGAAATCAAGCGTAATTACGTTCGGGCTCACGATTCAGGACATCCTGAACGATCCTGAGACGACGTTCGGAATTTTCTCGCACACGCGGCCGATTGCTAAAGCGTTCCTGCGCCAGATCATGCGCGAGTTGGAGACTAACAAAGCTCTGCACGAGGCGTTTCCTGACGTGCTGTGGGGCGAGGACGTGCGCGCGGCTCCAAAATGGTCCGAGGACGACGGAATTATAGTAAAGCGCAAGTCGAATCCGAATGAGGCAACTGTCGAGGCGTGGGGCCTCGTAGACGGCCAGCCGACCTCGAAGCACTTCAAGAAGCTTCTCTACGATGACGTGGTGGTCGCTGGCAGCGTCACAACGCCGGAGATGATTGCTAAGGTCATGGTCGAGATGGAGCGCTCCTACAACCTCGGGACGACTCCTGGGATCAAGCGCGGAGCGGGCACGCGCTGGCACTTCAACGACGCCTACAAGACGATTGCGGATCGGCGCACGCTGATCCCGCGAGAGCACCCCGGACGCATCGGTGGCACCGAGGACGGGGAGTCGGTGTTGTGGTCTGACGAGATCCACCTTTCCAAGCGCACGGAAATGGGTCCGTACACCTACGCCGCGCAGATTCTACTGAACCCGAAAGCGGACGCGATGCAGGGGTTCAAGCGCGAGTGGCTACGCTACTACAAGCGCATCAGGCCGAGCGGGATGAATGGCTACATTCTCGTTGACTCCGCGAATTCCAAGCGCAAGGAATCTGATTTCACGTCGATGTGGGCGGTGCTCCTCGGCGTCGATAAAAACTACTACGCCTACCAGCTCGTGCGCGACAGGCTGAATCTTACGGAGCGCGTGGATAGGCTATTTACCATTCATCGAAAGCTCCGTGCCGAGGAAGTGAACATCCAGCAAGTGCGATGGGAGCGCTACGGGATGATGGCTGATATCGATGCCGTGAAGCGCGAGCAGGAGAACCAGAACTACCGCTTCGATATTACCGAGGTTGCGGGGCAGACCTCGAAGGACGATCGGATCAAGCGGCTGATTCCGATTTTCGAGCAGGGAAAGTTCTACCTCATGGAGTCGCTGCACGTCACCGACTGGCAGAAGACCACGATTGATCTCGTGCATTCGTTTGTCGAGGAGGAATATTTTCCGTTTCCAGTTGGGCTGCACAAGGACATGATGGACTCGCTATCACGCATCGCCGAGCCAGACCTTAAGCTCGTATGGCCTCTGGAAGCGAAGCCGCAGAAGGCTGAGCCTGCGTTTAGAGCGGCACAACCCGCTACGGCTTGGATGGCCTAATGAACTTTTCTATTTTCATCGAACGCGGAAGCCTGAAAAATGGCTGACTACGAAGCCACCGCCGCGAACGAATCAGAGTCTGACGAGGCCAAAACAGAGAA
>JANNJF010000652.1:0-2716 GCA_031405715.1 Gammaproteobacteria bacterium
GCTACGCCGCTCGGCCTCGAGGAGGCGCACCGGGACCTCAAGATCTCGCCTGCGGAGTTTGTTGACCACCAGTTCGCATCTCCTGCAAGGGGGCGTCGACGACCACAACGTGCGCGTCTGCCTGGCGGAGGCCCAGCGCCAGGGACGCGGGCGGCGCGGGCGTCACTGGGTCGCCACACCGTGGCACAACATTCTGTTGTCCATGGCTTGGCGTTTCGAACAGGGGCCGGCGGCGCTCGCGGGCCTGAGTCTCGCCGCCGGCGTCGCGGCCATGCGCGCTTTGCAGGATTTGGGCGTCAGTGGTGTCGCCCTCATGTGGCCGAACGACTTGCTATGGCGCGAACGTAAACTCGCCGGCCTGCTGGTGGACATCCGCGGCGAAGCCGCCGGGCCGTGCAGCGCGATAGTGGGCCTCGGGTTGAATGTGTTTCTCGACCCCCGCGATGCGGCCGCCATCGATCAGCCCTGGGTCGATCTGCACAGCATGCTCAAGCTAACCATCGACCGCAACCGGCTCGCGGCCCTGTTGATCCATCATTTCACTGAGATGTTTCGTCGCTTCGAGTCCGACGGTTTGGCGGCGTTCCGCAGCGAATGGGAGGCCCATCATTGCTACGCGCAACAGCGTGTGTGCTTGTTGCAGGGTGACACACAGATCGAAGGCGTGGTGCAGGGCATCGATGACAGTGGCGCGTTGCTGATCCGCGATGCCAGCGGTGCACTGCGGCGTTTTCACTCCGGCGAGATCAGCCTGCGCGCAGTGGTGTCGCCGTCATGAACCTGCTGGTGGACCTGGGCAATACGCGCCTCAAATGGATGTTGATCGACCCTGGCTGGTTGTTGATCGACCCTGGCTGGGCGGAGGCGCAGAAACGTAATCTGCATACAGGCGGCGCGCTGTTGCATGGCGCGCCCCTCGCACGCCAGCTGGACGACGCCTGGAGCAAGCTCGCCGCACCGCAACGCGTGGTCGTGGCCTGCGTCGCCGGTGCCGAAGCGCAGCAGGGTCTGCAGACATGGGTACAGTGCCACTGGCCCGCGGCGCAGCTGCACTTTGTGGCGGCGACTGCCGCCCAGCTGGGCGTGAAGAACAGTTACTACGAGCCCGCGCGCCTCGGCAGCGATCGTTGGGCCGCCTTGATCGGCGCGCGCCAACGGGTGACGGGACCGGTGTGCGTGGTGGACTGCGGCACGGCGCTCACCCTCGACGCCCTCGACGCCGCCGGCGAGTTTGTCGGTGGCGTGATCCTGCCGGGCATCGAGCTGGCGCGCCGTGCGCTACGGGCGCGCGCCCCGGGCATCGCGGCGACCGATGGTGATGACAGCAGTTGTTTCGCCCACAGCACCGCCGACGGCGTGGCCGCCGGCACGCTCTACGGCGCAGTCGGCGCAGTGGAGCGCATCGTGACGGAATTCGGGGCGCGTCTAGGCAAAGACATGCGCGTGCTGTTGACCGGCGGCGATGCGCCGCGCCTGCGGCCGTATCTGCCTGCGCGTCTGGCCTATGACGTAGAGGAAGTACCGGACCTGGTGCTGCAGGGTCTGGCACGCATCGCGGAGTCGCTTACGTGACCGGTGGCGTCTTGGCCAAAAACGTGCGCTGGCTGCTGGCGGTGCTGGTGTTGCTGAATATTGGTCTGCTGATGTGGGGAAGCTGGTATCGGGAAATGCCCGCGGAAGAGGGGCGCACGCCGCTGCCGCCGGTGAACGCCGAGCGCATGATCCCGCTGTCCACGCCGGGCCTGGCGTTGCGCGCGCGACCCGCCACACCCAAGCCGGCGCCGGTGGTCAGTGCGCCGGCGGACACGCCGGTGAAGGTCCAGCACTGCGTCAGCATCGGTCCGTTCGAATCCAGCGAGCTGGCGGAACAGAACGGCAAACGCCTCACGGATGCCAAGATCGCCTATCAGTCGCGCACCGACGCCAACCGTATCGAATCGAGTTACTGGATCTATCTGCCACGCCAACCCAGCCACAAGGCCGCGGAAAACAAACGCAAGGAGCTGACGCGCCTGGGCATCGAGGATCACTTCATCATGCAGGAGCCGGGTATGGAGAATGTGTTGTCCCTCGGCCTGTTCACGCAACTGGACAACGCCCACCGGCGCATGCAGGAACTGGAGAGCAAGGGCGTCAAGGCGAAACAGGAGACCCGCTACCGTACGCGCACGCTGTATTGGCTGGATATCGCCGCGGAGAAACCCGAGGACCTGATGGCGCTGCTCAAGAAAATGGAATGGACGGATGCCGAAATACAGCAACGTGCCGCCGCCTGCGGGGAAGAGTCGGCGCATCCTGCGTCCGTTGATGAACTGTCCGCAACGCCTCCGCCCCAATAACAGGCGCTGGGTTGACGTTATCCCGTCAGCCTACGTTCCCTCTCCCACTGGGAGAGGGAAAAACCGATGAATATACTCCTACTCTTACGCCATGCCCCTATATCCCCCCCCTCACCCTAACCCTCTCCCCCGAAAACCGCGGGGGAGAGACCGCCCGACCCACCCAGGTCGCGAATTGAGCCCTGGAACCGGGCGGTCTCTTCCCTCTTCCGGCCCTGCGGGCCACCTTCTCCCGCGCGCGGGAGAAGGAGATGCGTGCGGCCTGCGGCCGGGTTCATGGGTAGGGGGCTGGTTTAGGGGCTCTTCAGTCGTGCTGGTGCGCCCGTCTATCTAAATACACATCAGCGCACCTAATAAGTGGTTGCCCGCCCGTTTGG
>JANNJF010000653.1:0-12462 GCA_031405715.1 Gammaproteobacteria bacterium
CTGTTTTGTCCGGCTGGGGCATAGATCCTGTCACCACGGACTCCATGAATGCGACCCTGTCGCTCTTGAAGAAAACAACGTCCGGACGTGCCCTGACGATTGATGCTGTCATCATTATCGATGATTTCCCCGCGACCAGTCTCGTCGATTTCGCCGCGAAACTGCGCGACGTGGATGCCGAAGCAACGATTCCGGCTGTCCTGTACTACAGCCACGGCTGGAACAAGCCGCCGGAGCACTATCTGCAGGCTGGCTATTTGTCCGTTGTCAGCGCGAGCGATCAGCCCACGGCCCTGTATAATACACTGCACGCGGCGGATGCCCTGCGGCAGCGCCCAGCACCGCTGGGTACCGCAGACAATGAGCGCGCTACGACCGGTGGTCCTTACCGCATCCTTGTGGCCGAGGACAACGCGACGAATCAGTTGGTCATTAAGATGGTACTCGAAGGTGCCGGACACTCGGTTGTTATGACGAGCAACGGCGAGCAGGCGCTCGATGCCATCGAAGAACAGGAGTTCGATGTCGCAATTTTTGATATGCACATGCCGGTGCTGGACGGATTGGATACTGTACGTATTCTCCGATTTGGCGACCGGCCACATCGCGACCTCCCGATCGCCTTTCTTACGGCGGACGTGACCGCCGAGGCGGTGGCCCAGGCCAAAGGATTGGGCGTTGAAGTCTACCTCACCAAACCGATGAATCCCGAATTCCTGCTGAAGACGATCAACGATCTGGCGGGCCCAGCCAAGCAGACACCCGCGGCGTCAACCCCCGGAACCAACATCGTCGACGAACAACATCAGGTCGGTCAGATTGACCTCGCTACCTTGAATAACTTTTACGCATTGGGCCAATCGGGCGGTGATAAGAATTTTCTGGAGAAGTTGCTGAATGTGTTCTCGCGAGAAGCCAAATCAGAATTGGAAGATGTCCATTTGGCGTTGCAGAAGCGCGACCCTCGCCTACTCCGTACCTGTCTGCACCGACTAAAGGGCATCGCCGGTGCGGCAGGCGCGACATCGCTGACCACTGCCTGCGAGCAGATCGAGCGTCGCTCTTTCGACTATGCCGTGGAGAACGCTACACGCATTTTAGAAGTACTTACGGCTGAGCACGAAGCGGCGCGGCGATCCATCCTCGACTATATAAACACACGCGCACGTTCGGAGCCCTCCGGAGGTATACCGAAACCCGTCCGACTAAAGGTGGTCTCGGGCAATCGGCGCCCTCCCCCCAACGTCGACCCCCAGTCGCCGAAGGATTCGTGACCGTCGCGCTACGGTCGGATGGATACTGGCAGACTCCTTGCGTGTAACTCCGTCACCTACGCCTGCATCTGTACCGTACCCTCCCCCGTTTCCGTCGCGCTATACAACGGGAGATCCAGGCGCATACGCTCTCTAGGAGATTGTTAAGCTCAACCACGCTAACGGGCTGAAATGGGCGCTATCAAGCCTTTCTTAAGAGAATCAAAACCTACACACTACACTTGACAATATCGATTAGTTATGGGCTAATTGTGTTAACTTACGTTGTTAACTTACTACTGTTAACCAGCAGGTGGACCCAGTGTTGAAAAGAAAGCAGCACAACAAAGGAACAGACCTAAGATCAACCTCCGCGCCGGTGCCTCCCGAGGACACAGGGCTGAATAAACGCCGTCAGGACAGCGTCGTGGCTGATGATAAATATCGCACTGGTGAAGAACTTGGCCCGCAGCAGGCCAAGGCGTCGCCTATTCAGCACAACGGACAGTACCCGCATAAATCAGTACCACCTGGACACGGGAACAACCCGGACCTCCTCAAATACTATCTCGCACAAAATTACGCCAGTCCGGCAAATCTGGCGCGCGAAGCCAACGTTTCACGTGCCGCCGTGTCTGGCGTGATCCATGGCCGCACGCGCAGCGAACGTATCGAGCGATTGATATCCAAAAGCTGTGGGCGGACGCTACAGGAGCTCTTTCCTGCCTGGTATTTGGAGCATAAGTGAACCAGGGCATCGTTACCGACCCAGCGTTTCAATAGAAAATCACGCAATCACACCTAGATAGGAGGGGCAGGCATGGAGATGGCGATGACGATGGTTACGGATAGTGGGCAAAACGTTTTGCCTATACGCCTGGGCAATCGGGTGCGAGTACTACGTGCTCAGCGGCAGTGGTCGCAGGAAGTCCTGGCGGAACTCGCCGGGATGCACCGCAACTACATCGGCCACGTGGAACGCGGTGAGCTGAATGTCAGCTTCGAAAAAGTCTACAGACTTGCCAATGCGTTCGAGATGAGCATCGGTCAATTTTTAGAGGGGGTGTAGGGAGCGCGGGTTCATTGCTCGCGTGGGGCACACCGTTAGTCGATGCCGGATTCCTGCGGAAACGGCGACCAATCCATAGGGCTTACCAGGTTCGTCAAATCTTGAGTTAATCGAAGTTAATCGCTATGATTTAGTCTGATTGGATGCAATGAGGAAATGGCCCATGAACACCAAAGTGCTTACCGCACACGTCCCGTTGGCGCTTGCGAAAAAAGTCGATCAGATGGCCACTCGCCTGGAGCGCTCGCGTGGCTGGATTGTGAAACAGGCGTTGGCCGCCTGGATCGATCAGGAAGAAGAGCGTAGGCGGCTGACCTTGGAAGCGCTGGCAGATGTCGATGCCGGGCATGTCATCGACCACCAGGCCGTGCAGGCGTGGGCGGATAGCCTCGACACCGATAAGCCGTTACCTATGCCGCGCTGATGGAACTGAAGTGGACGAGCAAGGCGCTGTCCGATTTGGCACGGCTTTATGAGTTCCTGGCCCCAGTGAACAGGCAAGCTGCCGCGCGCACCGTGCAATCCTTGACTACCGCGCCAGTCAGTTTACGGGCAAATCCGCGCATTGGTGAAAAGCTCGAAGAGTTCGACCCGCGCGAGATACGCCGCATCCTGGTCGGGCGCTACGAAATGCGCTACGAGATTCAGGAATCCACGCTCTACATACTTCGGCTTTGGCACACGAGGGAAGACCGGTAGCGTTGCTTGCTGGCAGGATGCCTTAGCGTACAATTTTTCCGTTTTGTGAGGCAACCCTTTAACTGGCGAGGCCTAAACATTCGAGCAAGCAGGAAGAAACTCCAGGTAAAACGCGCTTAACGATTGTGGTTGCGTTCAGCCCGGTCCTCTTCGGAGGTGCCGGTGTTACCCGCCTCATGGCCCGCCTGTTCGCGTTTGATGCGGTCGTAGATTTCTTCACGATGTACAGGTACGTCTTTCGGGGCATTTACGCCGATACGGACTTGATTGCCCTTCAGAGACAGTATCGTGACCTCGATCTCGTCACCGATCATGAGGGTTTCGCCAACTTTTCTCGTGAGTATCAGCATTTTTAGGCTCCTGAAGTGGTGCTGCAGTCGGCCGAACTTACATTTATACGCCGATCCATTATAATACTGCAAATTTGCCGTACAGCAGCCTATTTTTCCTAAGATTGGCTAAGAACTGCCTTTTTTTGGATTATAGTATTAAAGTGTCCGCATTGCGATACTACCATCAGCAGAAGGCCACGGAGGCGCTCAGAATGAAGCCACAGGCGTTGTTGCACCATTTCTGGCGGCGGGTTGCGCCGCTACGATCCGGTATTCTGGGGCGGGAACAGGGCCAGGCGATACTGCGCCTCGGGGTGAGCATATCGGTTCTACTCTACCTTTTTTTCCGCCATTTTCCGATTCGCCTGGATCAGATCTTAACCCACTGGTCTGTGTTTTTGACCGGATTTAGCCTGTTTTCTCTGATCATTTTTATTGCTGCCATCCGCGATACCCGCTCCCCTCCTTACCGCCGCGCCATAACCAATGTTGTGGATGTCGCGGCGATCTCCTACCTGATGGCGAACATGCAGGATGCCGGCGTACCGCTGTTCATCCTCTACCTCTGGATAACCCTGGGCAATGGCTTTCGTTTTGGGTTAATTCCGATGGCCACCAGCGCCACCCTCAGTATTATCGGATTTTCAGCCGTAGTGGCCCTATCGGAGTGGTGGCAAGGGCACATAATCCTGGCCATTGGCATCATAGCGGCCCTGGCCGTACTCCCTATGTATACCGCAGACCTGATCCGACAATTACAGAAAGCGCGTCAGCGGGCCGAGGAAGCCAGCGCCACAAAAGGTCGCTTTCTGGCACGCATGGGGCACGAGCTGCGCACCCCCCTTACCGGCATTTTGGGCACGACCGATATCCTGCTGAATAATCAGCGCCTGTCGAGTGAGGATCGGGGCCTCCTGGGAGTGATCCAGGAATCAGTATCCGTATCGCTTCGTCAGATCAACAACGTACTGGATTTTTCCAAGCTTGAAGCTGGCAAACTGATCATCGATCAGGCCGACTTCAACCTGCATGAATTGATCAACGGCACGGTGCGGATGGTGAACACGACCGTAAGAGACAAGAATATTTGCTTGTTGGTACGGATATCCCCAGACGTTCCGTTTCTGCTCATTGGCGGTGCACATCATTTACGCGAAATTGTTCTCAATCTTTTATCCAACGCCGTCAAGTTCACCGAGTCCGGTTACGTGGTGGTAGAAGTCGATTTAGCCAAAATGGAGGGTGACGACACGTTATTACGCTTTGAAGTACGCGACACTGGGATCGGCATCGCGCCAGAGTCGCTCGAACGTATCTGGGAAAGCTTTTCCGACGCAGAGACAGACACGCCACATCTCGGTGGCGCCGGTTTAGGCACGACTATCGCCAAACAACTCGTTGAACTGATGGGTGGACGTATTGAGGTGGCCAGTCTCAAAGGGCGTGGAACGGCGTTCTGGTTTACACTGCCCTTTCGGCTACAGCCTGAGCAAAACAATCAGCCCTCCACCCTGCCGGGTGCCAAGGTGTTGGCGCTGGTCGCGGATGTTGAGACCACTCAAGCGATTCAAACTAGCATGCGCGATATCGGTGGTAACGTGGTCTTTGTCTCTTCAGTCAGCGAGGCGGTGACGGCTTTTAGCCGCGGCGTACGCCTGGGCAATCTGTGGCATGCCGTGCTGGTCGACGAGCGGATTGGCGTTACAGCAGAAAATATCCACCGTGCCGTCCCGTTAACGGAAAAAACATCCACCATGCAGACACCTGTTTATCTGCTTACAAGTCGCCAATACGATTCAGAACAGCTGTACAGCTGGGGCTATACCGCCACATTGCCAATCAATCCGTCCGTCAGGGTGTTGCGTCACATCATCCACGCATCACCCCATTACACCGAAGCCACTACTGCACCCTCAGGCGTTGTGCGAGTCGAACCTTGGGCTTGGGGACGAGGCGCAAAAGCCAGGCCACGCATACTGATCGCCGACGACAATAAAACGAATCGACTGATCCTGGCTCAGATTCTCGAGTCTGCCGGTTATGAGATTGATTCCGTGGACGACGGGATAATGGCCCTCGATCGCTTGCTCACCGGGGGTTACAAAGCAGCCGTGCTCGATATGCATATGCCGGGTCTGGATGGCGTGGAATTGTTGCGGCAATATCGTTTGGTCCATCCGGGGGTAACTGTCCCTATGATTATGCTGACGGCAGATGTGACCTTCGATGCCAAACGCGATAGCGCCGATGCCGGCGCGGATGCCTTTCTCACCAAACCCGCAAAAAGCGATGTCCTGCTCGCGACGCTTGAGCGACTGATACACGATAGTGAAGTTCGTGTTATTTCCAGTGCCCACTCCCACGCCGATTCGGAAAAGGAGCAAGATGTGCCTGTGCTGGATCTGTCGGTTCTCGCAGAGCTGGACCGGCTATGCCGCGATCCGAAAAAACTCGCCCATGTAATCGACACGTTCGAAGCTGAGGGCGTGGCACTACTTGGCCGCATTGCCAGTACCATAGGCGCGCGCGATCACTCCGGATATGTCGAGTGGGTACACGCGCTGAAGGGAAACGCCGCCAATGTCGGCGCAGTTCAGCTGGTCGCCGCCTGTCGCAAGGCGGAAACGATCGACATCATCGCGTTCCGCAGGGATGGTGCGGCGATACTGCATGAAATGCACGAGTGCTTTGACGCGGGACGATTGGCGCTGCGTGAACTAATTCAGCCGTCCACTACCCCAGGAGTCGGTGATCCCGGCTGACACTGGGCCAATGCCCCTCCCCGCTTTCCATGAAAGCACTATCGCGGACTTAGTTATCATCAGCAGCTACCCTTACGTAGGGAAGAGAGATGTTCACGGGTTTGGTGAGCAGGCAAGAATTACGTTTCATTGACTGCGCAGTCATTGCACTAATCGTTCGTGCCCATAAACAGCGGGATGATCCGCACGCGGCATGTCCAGATGGTAGCCCTGCACCAGATCTACGCCCAGGCGTCGCAGCATCTCCAGTGTCTCGGCATCCTCGACGAATTCGGCCACGGTAACCTTATTCATGCCGCGCGCCACATCGACGATGGCCTTTACAAATACCTGATTGTCGCGGTCATTGGGAAGGTCGCGGATGAATAATCCGTCGATCTTGAGAATGTCGGCATCGAGGTGCTTAAGATAGGCAAATGACGAAAACCCGGTGCCAAAATCATCGAGGCAGATCAAGCAGCCGGTTTTATGCAAGGCCTCGATAAAGCGTTCGGCATCCTGTAAATCTGAAATCGCCGCCGTTTCCGTCAGTTCCACCAACAAACGGCGCGGGTCAACACCGTGTAACTCAAGTTGCTCGGCAATAAAACGCGGCAATGTCGGTTCGTCAAAAGAACGCCCGGAAATATTGACCGCTAACGGTGGGTTGCCAGGATATTTTTCCAGCAATGCGATGGTTTCGCTGATGACCCAGCGGTCGATATCCAGTATTTTTCCGCTCTTCTCAGCAAAGGGGATAAAATGCCCCGGCATTATAATGCGATCAGTCTGTTCTTCGTCCACCATACGCACCAACACCTCGAGATGTGACAACACACCGCCATTGTTGTGATACACACCTTGAAAGTGCAGGCGCAACAACTGCTGGTCGAGGGCACGACTGATCCGGTCGTTCCAGGAAAGCCGGTTGACCATCGCGCGCGATGTATCCAGTTCCGGCCGATAGGTTCGCCAGGCATTCTTCCCGGATTCTTTTGCCTGATACATGGCCGCATCCGCATGCGCAATCAATTCTTCTGCATTCGATGCATGTAGCGGGTAAACGGCAATACCCAGACTGGTGGTCAGGCGCAGATTCTGGCCTTCGAAACGGAAGGGAATCTGCGAAATGGACCGGACGATGCGTTCGGCCAATACCTCGATCTCGCCTTTTTCGACATCCGGAAGGAGCAGCGCAAATTCGTCCCCACCGAGGCGCGCGAAGATTTCACTGCGGCGTACCAGCGACCCTACCTCACCGGCCACGCGTATCAGCATGGCGTCACCGGCCCGGTGGCCAAAGGTATCGTTGATATATTTGAATTCGTCCAGATCGAAAAACAACAGCGCACCCTGAGAGTGATGACGCTCGGCCTCCGCGAGCATGCGGTTGAGCTCTTCCTGGAAACGGTGGCGGTTATACAGCCCGGTGAGTGAATCGCGCTCGGCCAGGTAGATCAATTGCTCGGCGGTTTGACGCTCACGCGTTACATCCTCATACAGCCACAGGCGTCCGATGAAGCGGCCTTCCTTATCGCGCACCGGGTAGGACAGCTGCGTTACTATCCGACCATCCGCCATGAAGATTTCATGACTCTCTGAAACTTCATGCGTTTCCAGGACCTCTAGCACGTGGCGGGAAAAATGATCCGGGCGCGACAGGATGTTTTCAGAATACTTCAGTACTTCGTCCGGCGAGCTGCCGGTCAGATCGATGTTCTCCTTTACCCGCCAGATACGCATGAATGTGGGATTGTAATACAGAATCTGATTGTCTGAACTGACAAACAGAATACCGACATTCATCGCAGACAGTAGCGAAACCAGGCGTGCCTGTTCGTCCTTGGCATCACTTAAGTAACGCCGCTGCATTTCCTCGGAGATCTTGAGTTCTTCGAGCGCACTGCGCAGCACCATCTCCCCTTCCTTGAGCGCCGTGATGTCACGTATGCTGCTGCGGATACCCAGATACTCGTTGTCTTCGCCATAAATCGGCTGCCAGTTGATGGACGCCCAGAATTGCGTGCCATCCTTGCGCTTGACGCGGAATTCGAAATCTTTGCCGGAAAACCCCCGCAGGCCGTGATTAAACTCCTTTTCGGCCTTGGCATGGTCTTCGTCGCTGACCAGCGATAGGGGAAAATTGTGCATCATCAGGCACTCGTTCGGCGTATAACCCGTCATGCGTTCAACCGACGGGTTGACCCAGATCAGCCTGCCCTTCGGGTCATGCCACGATTCCCAGTCATAGGTGTAGTCGGCGATCGCATGAAAACGCGCCTGCCCTTCGCTTAGATCGTTGATCCGGCTGCGCAGGGCCTGCGCCATGCTGTTAAAGGTGCGGGTGAGCTGGCCCACCTCGTCGTCAGAATTTACCGGCAGGGAAACATCGAACTTGCCCTCTGCCATCGCTTGACTGGCCTTGCTCAGCAGGCTCAGGTGGCGCGTCAGCCAGTAGCCGAGCACCGCGAGCAAAAGGATAGACAACAACATCTCAAGGACTGCGATGGCCACACCCTGTTGTACGATGCTGGATAGGCCAGCACTCAGGATCTCGGTGGAGACGCCGAAGTGTAACAGGCCGTAGGTTTGGCCGGAGATCTGGATCGCTGTTTGGGTATCGAAAACACCGTCCTCACTGTCTTCGCGTATAGTGGCGTCCAGGGGCGGGAGTGGCGTACCTGCCGGCCAGCCCTCCGAAGACATCACCTTTCCCTGATTATCCATCAGAACCAGATACACAATTCCATGCTTGCTGACGGCTTGCGACAAGACCTCATCGATGGCGCCGAAATCGCGCTGCGCCAACGGAGCGGCCAGAGAGGCATTGAGTAGCGGCTCGATCTCCCGCAGGCGCACCTCGGCCTGTTGGATGAGATGGGTTTCCATGACACGCACGCTGTTGCCGACGAGCAGTGTCAGCATGATGAACTCCACTACGACACTGGCGAGAACCAGCCGGAATCGTAGCGAGCGGAAAAGTCCAATATGTTTCATCGAGTGTTAATAAGGTCTTTTAAATCCTGGACAAAGGGATCGAGCCGCTTCAATTCCCCGGCGGTCGGCTTACGCAAGCCGACATAGCCGGTGTCGGAAATAAAAGCCTTGCCCTCGGGTGTGTTTTGCGCGAACTCCTGTAATATCCTGGCTATCTTATCCACCTCCGCCATGGGTATGCGGCCATGGGCCAGAAACATCAGATGCGGCACTTGTGCGGTGATGGCTAATTCTTTGACGCTGTCGCGCAGGTTGTCGGGCATCTGTTTGAGGGCGGTGACCGAGGTGACCGCCGCCGCCACTTCCCCGCGCTGCACCGACAGCACCGCGGAGTTGTGCGACGTCGTGGCCCGCACCTCCACATCCTTGCCCGGTTGCAGGCCATGGTTGCGCAACAACTCGACCCCGAGCATAGAAACAATCGCCAGCTTGTCCGGTGTGGCAACCACCTTGCCACGCAGATCGCTGATGGAATGAATGTCGCTGCCCTTACTGACCACCAGCGTGCCATGCAGCGTACGGTCGACCCGTAAGAATGGCCGATATCCGGCCTCCTGTTGCGCATACCGGGCAAAATGCGGGGCGGTTACAAGATAAGTGTACATACCGTGCTGGGTGCGTTCGACGAAAGTCTGCATATCCGGGGCAGTCACTAACAGTACCGGGCGCTGCAGACGGCGTTCCAGATAGTGCTGCATGGGCGCATAGGTGCTCAGCACCGCGCGGGTGCTGAGATAAGGGAGAATGGCGATCTCAAGAGGGTTCGCGGGGTCCACCGCAAAAGCGCACGGCAGGTTCAGTCCAATCGATAGCGCGATCCAAAAAGCAGCACGCTTTAAAAAAATCATTATTACCCTCTTTTCTCTGGACTAAGGCGCGTGACCACCTAAGTGTAGCGTCTGAGCTGGCCCACCAACAGTCTTGATCGCCGGTGGCAGGTTTTCCCTGGCCGCATTAATGCTGTGCGCAGCCCGCGGCTTGTAAGCGCGCCTAGTGGCAAACCCCAGGCTCTCCTCCTCAGTTGGGTCAATCTTGTAGAGGCCAATTCACGACTTGCTGGCGACCCCCCAACGCGACTTGGTTCAGGCTCACTCGTTTCGTGCCTATCCAGCTGTATAGTAGTAATAGCTAATTTACTTATATTCCCTTGGCATGATGAAAAGTACCTGACGTGGGGGGGTTCGCTAGGCGAGATGAAATAACCGATCCCCCGGCTGAAGCGCTTACGTGCCGGCTGGACAAACAACCATGCACTGCTTTATGGTGGAACCGAAGTGGCGAAACGTAGAGACCACTAAATAAGCGGGCTGGTATTCTTTACCGGCACAGGGGGTTCAGAATTCGGTGATACACCCCACCAGTACAGCCATCCCTGGAAATCCGGCAACCCGCGGGTAGCCG
This sequence comes from Gammaproteobacteria bacterium, assembly GCA_031405715.1. Taxonomy (GTDB): domain Bacteria; phylum Pseudomonadota; class Gammaproteobacteria; order Acidiferrobacterales; family UBA6901; genus JANNJF01. The sequence continues at coordinate 10,493 of JANNJF010000653.1, forward strand.
GAAGACAGTGTGTCCAATCAAGTACCTGCGCGCTATAAATAAGCCAAGTTGGTATAGAATTTGCTTATAGCTCCAGGTAAAACGACTTTTTGACGGAGACACGACAACGTGGCAACAGTAATAAAGCGGGCAAAAAAAGACATTATCCAGGATGTAGTGATCGTTGCGGTGGTCACCCTGATGGCCATCGGCGCCAACCTTCCGGAGCGGTATTCAGACATACTATCCATCAACAAAGACTTTCTGCTTATCGGGCTGGGTGCGTTTATTGCCATTGCGCTGGTAAAGTACCTCAAGTTCGCCCTAATTCTCGCCGTGGCCATCCTCAGTCTGGGGGCCAATCTGCCGCATGAGATAGCCCAGCAGATCGGTGTCGATCCGCAGATCATGTTGTATGCCCTGGCGGCGATGGTGGTCACCTCGCTCATCAATTTCATCCTCAAACTGCCCAAGGGCGTCAAACCCATCGCCCAAATCAACAGCATGCACGGCGCCCGCACCTTGTGTCATGCAGCGTTCAAGGGCCATGCTTCGATGGTTTATTCACTCATCAGCGCCGGCATCAACCCCAACTTCCAGGATGAAAAAGGCAACCTGCCCCTGGTCACCGCGGCCGGCCAAGGTCATGCCCTGGTGGTTAAGCTGTTACTGGATAACGGGTCGGACGTCACGCTCAAAGATAAAGCCGGTAATACGGCACTCATGGCCGCCACCAAAGGCGGCTTCAGCCAGACGGCCATGTTGCTGAAGAATGCGGAGATGAAGCTGACGACAGCCGCGGCGGCATGATAGCGGCTGGGTTTAAAAGAACCCGGGACCGCTCTCGACTCTACCTATTGTTACTCCAGACGCTTTATTCCGCAGAGTAGTTCTGCCCTGATTCTGCAACATCAATATTAATCTGGAATGGCTCGGATTCGAATCCCCAATACGACGCCCGCACTTCCAGAAATGTCGACGTCAATGGTAAATCATTAGAACATCCGAAAAGATTATAGGAAAAAAACTCATGCACGATCTGATCGCAAGGCAGCTTGCGATATCTGTCGATGGTGTCGAGTGTCCAGGAAACATTCATACTCGATAAATCGAGGGACTTGTACTCCTCACCGGAAAGGACATCCAGCACAGTAATAGATACTGCTTTAGGGAATAAGGACCACATCGCAAGCTGCGAGCCACAATTGACATGACTCTGAAAGAGACCGGCGATGTACAAACAACGCTCAAAAAGCGTCACCTGTGGCGGCGCGTAGAGTTTAATTCCCTGAAAATCACCAGCAGCCTGTAGTGCGCGGCATATAAGCTCATTGCGCTGATAGCTGTCGGGCTCGACAAGCGGATAGCGTGCCTCATTAACGGACTTCGCGCCCCGATGCTTCGTAGGGATAGGAAGAAAAAGCGGATCATCAAATGTATGCACCACCGACTCTTCAAGATTCGCTTCAATCCGGTCACGCATGCCTATGCCTTCTTCCGCGCCGAACATAACAAATTCAAAACGGCTATGGTCGCAAGGTTTGATGAAAATAATTACAGATGAGGCATCACTGTTCAACGAAGTGGCCCGATAACGCTGGTAGTTGGGCGACACGCCCAAACAATTCAAATAATAGCTTTTGTGGTTTTCCAAATTTGATCCGTTATTGGCATCCAAGACATCGATTTCGACACCCGCACCCAGATCGCCGCCTTTTAGCACGGAAATAACCGTGTAGTGTTTTAGGTGCTGCTTAAAAGGCGGGTACTTTTTACTGTCCGCATGAATTTGTATTTCCTCACACGTAGAAACTGGCTCACGCACCCGCACTTCGACTATTACAGGCGAACTTACCACCAGATCAGGCAACGAGACTTCTGTAAAACTTATTTGTGTCATTTTTAGAGTATTCTACTTTTGTGAGGGCTCGTACGTGTTTGAGTTGGGCCTCCATGTATCCGCGGAAACGGGGATGGCTCAGTCTCACTCC
>JANNJF010000654.1:0-3643 GCA_031405715.1 Gammaproteobacteria bacterium
GGGTGGGCATCGCCCACCAGTCGTGGCTGCGGTGGCCGCCCATGGTGGGCGATGCCCACCCTACGTTAGGTTCGAGAAAGCGTTAAGCACTACACTATCGAAACGATGATGATTCAAGTCCATGTCCCCAGCCAGACCCTCACCCTGCAGGATGACCAGGGGCGCGTTCTTTGGCACACCCTCGTGTCCACGGGTAAGAATGGCGTGGGTGAACGCCACGGCAGCGAACAGACCCCGCGGGGCTGGCACGTGATCCGCGCCAAAATCGGCGCCGGCCTGCCGGCGGACACGGTGCTGGTGGGCCGGCGACCCACGGGGGAGGTGTACACTCCGGCACTGCGTGCGGAATACCCGCAGCGTGACTGGATCCTCACGCGCATCCTGTGGCTGAGCGGCCTGGAGCCGGGCCGCAATCGCCTCGGTCCGGTGGATACCATGCGGCGTTATATTTACATCCACGGGTGCCCGGACATGGACCCCATGGGGGTGCCGACCTCCCACGGCTGCGTCAAGATGCGTAATAGCGACATCATAGAGCTGTACGAGCGGGTGCCCGTGGGCACCCGGGTACAGATTCTCAGTGAGGAAAGTTAACCATGTCCCTGGGACCCGTCATGATGGACGTGCAGGGCCTCACGCTCAGCGCCGAAGAGCGCGAGCGGTTGCGTCATCCACTGGTGGGTGGCGTCATCCTGTTTACGCGCAATTACCAGTCCCCGGAGCAGGTGGAGTCCCTGGTGGCGGAGATCCATGCCTTGCGTGAGCCGCAGCTGCTGGTGGCGGTGGACCACGAGGGCGGACGGGTGCAGCGCTTTCGCGAGGGGTTCACTCGCCTGCCCCCCATGGCGCGCTTGGGTGAACACTATGCCGAGAACCGCAAGCGCGCCAAGCGCCTGGCGGAGGCCTGTGGCTGGCTGATGGCGCGGGAATTACGCGCCGTGGGGGTGGATTTCAGCTTTGCCCCGGTGCTTGATCTGAATCGGGGCGTCAGCCGTGTCATCGGTGATCGGTCCTTCGACCCGAATCCGGAGGTGGTGGCGGATATCGCCCATTCCGTCATGATCGGCATGGCGCGTGCCGGCATGGCCGCCACCGGCAAGCATTTTCCCGGGCACGGCGGGGTGGAGGCGGATTCCCACGTGGCCATCCCGGTGGACGAGCGGGAACTGGCTGATATTGTTGCCGAAGATATTCTTCCATTTGAACGTATGATTCATTTTGGACTTGCCGCTATAATGCCGGCCCACGTGATCTATCCGCGGGTGGATGCCCTGCCGGCAGGTTTTTCACGCTTCTGGTTGCAGGAGGTGTTACGTCACCGGCTGGGATTCCAGGGGGTGATCTTCAGTGACGATTTGTCTATGGAGGGCGCCAAGGTGGCGGGGGGTGTGGTGGAGAGGGCCCAGGCGGCGCTGTCCGCCGGTTGTGACATGGTGTTGGTGTGTAACGATCCGACGGCCGCCGAGCAGGTGCTTGACCGGCTGGGTCAGTACGACAACCCGGTGTCGCATCTGCGTCTGGTGCGCATGCACGGACGCCACCCCGTGAGCCGACCGCAGCTGGCGCAGGACGATACCTACCGCCAGGCGGTGCACATGGTGCAAAACGTGGTCTGAGGCGGATTGCATTGCCCGGGCTGTTGATCTACATATGTAGTTATACGATTGGAGTGTACGCGTTGGCCGATCTGATTCAACCGCTCAAGAAGCTCAAGCTGGAGAGCTTCAACAACCTCACGAAGACGTTGAGCTTCAATATCTACGATATCTGTTATGCCCAGAGCGAACGGGCGCAGAAGGAATATATCGCGTACATCGACGACGCGTATAACGCCGAACGCCTGACCGATATCCTCACCGAGGTGGCGCGCATCATCGGTGCCAATATCCTCAATATCGCCCATCAGGACTACGATCCGGAGGGCGCCAGCGTCACCATGCTCATCTCCGAGCTGCCGATCAACGAAGAACCACTCAACCCGGAAGCACCCGGTCCGCTGCCGGACGCGGTAGTGGCGCACCTGGACAAGAGCCATATCACCGTGCACACCTATCCGGAAAGTCACCCGGACAACGGCATCAGCACCTTCCGCGCCGACATCGACGTGTCCACCTGTGGCAAGATCTCGCCGCTGCGCGCGTTGAACTACCTGATCCACAGCTTCGAGTCGGACATCGTCATCACCGACTACCGGGTGCGCGGCTTCACCCGCGACGTGCGCGGCGTGAAGCACTACATCGACCACAAGATCAACTCGATCCAAAACTTCGTCGACAAGGCCACCTTGACTCGCTATCAGGCCATGGACGTGAACATCCTGCAGGAAAATATTTTCCACACCAAGATGATGCTGAAAGACTTCAACCTCAACACCTATCTCTTCGGTCATACCGAGAACGACCTGCAGCCGAACGAGCGCAAGGCCGTCACCCAGCGTCTGCAGCGGGAGATCGTTGAGATTTTCAACGGCACCAATATCACCAAGTAAAGCCGGCCGGTTAAAGCCGGCCGGTCTCACCCCCCACCGTCAGTGGGAGGGCAAGGGTAGGGCGGCCCTTGCTTTCATAGGCGTTGGGTTAGCCCCGAAGGGCGTAACCCAAAACACAAACACCCCGCCCCAAAGCTTACGCTGCTGATACGCGCAGTGTGCCGCGTTTCGCCTCCCGCTTTAAGGTAGATACTCAAACGGCTCGCAATTCGGAAAGACCGGACGCGGGGTCTTGGTCAGATAGGCGTTTTGGATCGCTTGCATCTCCGCCAACATGTCCTGACCGGCGTTCCGCCACGGACCGTACTTGTGCTGCTCGGGCGAGTACTTCGCCGGATAGCCCAGGTCGCCCGTCAAGGTACCGTCCGGCTTGATGCGCGGGTAGTAGCTCGGGTAGCCCGCATCCAGTTGCGTGATTTTCAGCACCCAGTTCGGCGCGCAATCCGTCGGCCGGTAGTACAACCAGTCTTGCAGGGAGCCGGTGTACTCTGGACGGTTGTTGGATATCACGTAGGCCATGGCATCCCAGGCCTCGGCGTCGGAGAGCATATGGGAGTTGTCCGTGGGGTTGGCCCAGCCAAAGGGCATATTGCCCTTAATAAAGCCGACGGCGGTACGCAGGCGGTACATACCGGCCCCGTTGTTGAAGCTATAGGGTCCCCAGACCGCCGGATAAATGTATTTCTTGGCGGCCGGGTCCCAGATGCCTTCGCCGGTGTAGCCGTGGCATCCCGCACATTTGTCTTCGTACACCGCCTTGCCAGCCACCGTATCCGCTGCGCGCGTCAGTTCGCTGACTGGGCGCGGAACTCGAGAAGCTGCGCTGAAACTCCGTGAAGAACCCGCGAGGCGCGGGTTCTTCACGGAGTTTCACAGCCCTCGTGCCGATCCCTTGCGCACGCCGCTCTCCGGCGCGGCTTCGCTTCGCCCGTCTTCGTGCGCGCGACGGACTGTCGAACGCCGAGACCGAGTCTCGCGAGTTCCGCGACCCGGGGTCCGGGGGCGCGCCGCCGACGTCTTTCCTAGCCCGCGTCGTCTATCGAGGAATCCGGCCGAGGTCGTTCCTCGGCCGGATTCCTAGGCGGCGAGCTTCTTCTTCGCGGCGCGCCGGCGCCAAGCGAAGCCGCCGAGGCCCGCGGCGCCGAACGCGAAGAG
>JANNJF010000655.1:0-12450 GCA_031405715.1 Gammaproteobacteria bacterium
GTATCTACCGCCAGCAGGTGATCGCGCGCAACAAGGTGATCATGCGCTGGTTGGCGCACCGTGGCGGCGCCCTGGATTTCCGTGACTGGTGCGCGGCCCATCCGGGGGAACGTTTCCCGGTGGCCGTGGCCCTCGGTGCCGATCCGGCGACCATCCTCGGCGCGGTCACGCCGGTGCCGGATAGCTTGTCGGAATACGGTTTCGCTGGTCTGTTGCGCGGCGCCAAGACCGAGGTGGTGCAATGTCTCGGTAGCGATCTGCAGGTACCGGCGAGCGCCGAGTTCGTGCTCGAGGGTTATATCGAACCGGGCGAAGAGGCGGACGAAGGCCCCTTCGGCGATCATACCGGTTACTACAATGAGGTCGAACGCTTCCCCGTTTTCACCATCGAACGCATCACCCATCGCCAGGATCCGATCTATCACAGCACCTATACCGGCCGCCCACCGGACGAGCCGGCGGTACTCGGCGTAGCGCTGAACGAGGTCTTCGTGCCGTTGCTGCAAAAACAGTTTCCCGAGATCACGGATTTCTATCTGCCGCCGGAGGGTTGCTCCTACCGTGTGGCCGTGGTGAGCATGAAGAAGCAATACCCGGGTCACGCCAAGCGCGTGATGTTTGGCGTGTGGTCGTTTCTGCGTCAGTTCATGTATACCAAGTTCGTCATTGTCACCGACGACGACGTGAACGTGCGTGATTGGAAGGATGTGATCTGGGCCATCACCACACGCATGGACCCGGCGCGCGATCTCACCCTGGTGGAAAACACGCCCATCGATTATCTGGATTTCGCCAGCCCCGTGGCGGGCCTCGGCTCCAAGGTGGGTTTCGATGCCACCAACAAATGGCCGGGGGAGACGCAGCGGGAGTGGGGGCGGCCCATCGCCATGAGTGCCGAGGTGAAGGCGCGGGTGGATGCTCTGTGGGACGAACTCGGTATTGGCTAGGGAACCCTGAATAAGTGGCAGAAACTATCAGGCTACGTTCCCTCTCCTTTAGGGAGAGGGACAGGGTGAGGGAAAAATCTATGATCATCCCCCTCACCCTAACCCTCTCCCCCGAAGTGCACGGGGGAGAGGGGACTTGTTCAGAGGCTCTAGTAATAGACTTGGAGTGCGACGGCTTGCCGCCGCGTCAGCAAAGCGGGAGCAAGCTTCCGCACTCCAGGTTAAATACCGGCGTAACTATTATCCCGCGGCCACCGCCTCCGCCACGGCGCGCGCCACACTGCCGCTGGATTGTGGGTTCTGGCCGGTGATGAGCAGGCCGTCCTGTTCCACATGATCGGACCAGTTGGGTCGCGCGACAAAACGGGCGCCGAGTTCGCGCAGACGTGATTCCAGCAGGAATGGCATGATCTTATCCATTCCAGCAGCGCGCTCTTCCTCGTCGGTGAAACCCGTGACCTGGCGGCCGGCCACCAGGGGTGCGCCGTTTTTCAGTTTCACCCCCACCAAACCGGCCGGTCCGTGACACACCGCGCCGATGATCTTGTGGCTGTCGGCGAACGCGGCCAACAGGGCTTGCAGCGGCTTGTTCCCTGGCAGATCGAACATGGTGCCATGCCCTCCGGGCAGAAAGACCGCGTCGTAATCCGCCGCGTTCAGTGTTGCCACGGCCAAGGTGTGTTGCAGCGTACCGATGGCCGCGGTCCAGGCCTGGGCATCCTCCGCCTTGGGCGTGCTGCGCGGGTCCACGGGCACGCCGCCGCCGCCGCGGATGCTGGCCACGGTAACGCGGTAACCACGCGCCATAAACTCCAGATAGGGCACGGCGAATTCCTCCAGCCACAGACCGGTGGGATGGTCCGCATCGATTTTTTCACAGCTGGTAACCACCATCAGGATGTTTTTCGTAACGTTCATTGTTGGAGCGTCCTTTAGTATTGATAGACATGAATTTAGGCAACGGCCTGTGTGGTCAGCGCGCACTATGCCGCTGGGTGGACATGTTAGGGCAGTCCGCATGTATAATAATAATTATATTTTAATGGATCATCTATAAGGTATTTTATGGCAGATATGGAGTGGTACCGGAGCTTCGTCGCCGTCTACCGGGCGGGCACCGTGTCGGGCGCGGCGCGTGCGCGTTTTCTGACACAGCCCGCCGTCAGTCAGCAACTGGCGGCCCTCGAATCGAGCTTGGGGTTGACGCTGTTCACCCGCACACCGCGGCGCATGTTGCCGACGGAGCCGGGCAAAGAGCTGTACGGCCATGTCGCGCAGGCGGTGGATGTGCTGGAGCAGGTACCCCAGGCGTTGCGTGGCACGCCGTTGTCCGCGCAACCGAGCGTGCTGCGTCTCGGCGCGCCGTTGGAATATTTCCATGAGATCCTCATCGCCAAGCTGGGTGGTACGCCATTGCGTCTGCGCGTCGAGTTTGATGTGGCGGCAAACCTGGCCGACAAGCTGGCGCGCGCCGAGTTGGACTTTATTGTTGCCACCCAGCAAACCCCCGCGCCCGCTATCGAGTACCGCAAGATCGACAGCGAACGCTTCCTGCTGGTGGGTCCGGCCAAGGTGCGTTCGCCGGTGGCTGGGCGCAAAACCAAGGCCAGCCAGCTCGCACTGCAGCAGTGGCTGGCGGAACAGCGCTGGGTGAGTTACAGCGTCGACATGCCCATCGTACGGCGTTACTGGCAAGCGTTGTTTCACACCCGGCCGGCGTTTCAAGCCGCCGTGGTGATACCGAACCTGCACGCCATCCGCCAGGCGGTGGAATCCGGTTGGGGTATCAGTGTGTTGCCGGAATACCTGTGCAAGGCGTCCCTCAAGGCGGGGCGTCTCAGGCTGTTGTGGAAAACCCCGCAGGCCGTGAGCAACGATCTGTGGATCGCCTATCGCAAGGTCGACCGAAACAACCTGGAAATCGACAGACTGCGGCGGTTGCTGCAGGCAAAACCCGCCTGATTTCCGGTGCGCAGTGTGGACGGCAAGTCCCACTAGGCGTAAACCCCCTGCGCGACTAAACTACGCCCTTCGCCAACACGAAATACCGGAACCCACCATGAGTATCGCCCTGCTGATCATCGCCTTGTTCGTCATTCTGTTCGGCGCCGAGGCCTTCACCAACGCCCTGGAGCATCTGGGTCAACGCCTCAAGATCTCCGAGGGCGTGACCGGCTCGATCTTCGCCGCTGTGGGCACGGCACTGCCGGAGGCCATGGTGCCGGTGGTGGCGATCCTCGGCGTCAGCGCCGATAAAATGCACCTCGGCGAGGAAGTGGGCGTCGGCGCAATCCTCGGCGCGCCCATGATGCTGTCGACGCTGACGCTGGTGCTGATGGCCGGCTTCGCCGCGCAGCGCCGCGGCTGGGGCGGCGAATTCAAGCCGGAGCGCACCGGACTGGAACGCGATCTCACCTGGTTCCTGATGGCCTTCGGCCTGTCGGCCATCGCCATCTTTATCCCGCACGACGGCATGCTGGTGCGCGGTCTCATCGCCATCACCCTGGTGCTGATGTACTTCATCTACATTCTTCTGACGGTGCGCGCCTCCGCCAAGCTGGTGCTGGACGGCCACGGTACCGAGGCGGACCACCCGTTGTATCTTTCCTATGTCCGCCTGCCGGAGAATATGGTCACCATTGTCCTGCAGCTCGCTATCGGCCTCGGCCTCATCGTGCTCGGGGCCAAGGGCTTCGTGCACGGTATCGAGGACCTGTCGGCGATGATCGGCGTGTCGGCCCTGGTGCTGTCGCTGCTGATTATTCCGGTGGCCACGGAACTGCCGGAGAAGATCAACAGCATCCTGTGGATACGCCGCCATCGCGACACCCTGGCCTTCGGCAATATCACCGGCGCCATGGTGTTCCAGGGCAGCATGCTGCCGGCCCTCGGCATCACGCTTACGCCGTGGGAGCCGCGCCCCGAGGTGATGCTCGGACTGGTACTGACGCTGGTGGCCAGTGGCTATCTTTTTTTCATGCTGCGCCGCGGTACGCTGCGGCCGTACCACCTGTTATTCAATGGCCTGTGCTACGTCGCATTCTTTGTGTCGCTGACATGGTGACAGCCGTCGTGCCGCTGCGTATCCAGCAAGCACTGTCCGCAGGTTGTATTGTACGCTGCCACACGCGGCTCGCTTAATCGCGCATGATGCACAGTCATCCCTCGCTCACCGCTGACGCAGACTTCCCCTGCACGCCCGCCGCGTTCGTCATCCCTGGTGTGGTCGGTGAACTGGAGCTGCTCACCGCCTGCCCACCTTCAGCGCGTGCGCGGCCGGTCACGGCGGTGATCTGCCATCCCCATCCGCTGCACGGCGGCAGCATGCAGAATAAGGTGGTGCACACCCTGGCGCGGGGTTTCGGCGAGCTGGGATTGCGCAGCGTGCGTTTCAACTTCCGTGGCGTGGGACGCAGCGGCGGTGAATACGATCACGGCATGGGCGAGACGGAAGACCTGCTGGCCGTGATCGCCTGGGTGCGTGCGCGTCGGCCGCAGGATCGCATCTGGCTGGCGGGCTTTTCTTTCGGTTCCTATGTCGCCTTGCAGGCGAGCGTGCGTATCGATATTGACCAGCTGGTGCTGGTGGCGCCGCCGGTGAATCTTTATGAGTTCAGTGCGTTGGCGTTACCGTCCTGCCCACTGCTGGTGATACAAGGCGGCGCGGATGAGGTGGTGCCGGCGGCGCAGGTGCGGAGCTGGGTCGAACAACTGGCGTCGTCTCCCCGGTTGATTTACCTCGAAGGCGTGAGTCATTTTTTTCATGGGCGGTTGAATGAGCTGCGGGATGAGATGATAGCGGCGCTGGCGGGGCGCCATGAGTAGGCCGGCGGCGTAGTGTGTGTTTTGCGGGGTGGGGTTAGGCCTGTGTCGCTTAGTTGTATCAAAGCCCGGAGCGGATTCTGATGTTGCCTCGTATTTGCCGCGGCGCAATCTAATATAGACCGTGCGATGGGCGGGCACGCGGGAGCGAGCTCCCGCTAAGACAGCGGCGGCAAGCCGCCGCACTCCCCTTACACCAGGCTCGCCTGGTCCTGATCCTGTCTCGTGTCGTGGATGGAGAATCCCAGCTGTTTGTTCTTGGCCTCGTACATGGCGGCGTCCGCGCGTCGCATCAGGGTGTCGGTGCCGGTGCCGTGTTCCGGATGCATGGCGATGCCGATGCTTATGCCGATGTTCAGGCGATGGCCCTCGATGAAGAACGGCTCCTTCATTGCCAGCAGCAGTTTGCGCGCCACCAGCGCCGCGTCAGCGATACTCTTGACCGATGGCAGCACCGCGGCGAATTCATCACCCCCTAAGCGCGCCACCATTTTGTTCTCGAGCTGGCTGATGGCCTCGCCATCCAGCCGGGTGATGACATCGGACTCGCGCAGCACACTGCGCAGGCGCGCGCTCACCTCCATCAGCAGCAGGTCGCCGATATGGTGACCGAGGGAATCGTTCACCGCCTTGAAGCGGTCGAGGTCCATCAGCAGCAGGGCGAAGGGTTGGTTGGTATGGGAGTTGAAGCGCGTGAACTCCTCCAGCGAATCGTGAAAGCGCACGCGATTGGGCAGATGCGTGAGCGGATCGGTGAACGCCATGTGCTCCAGGGTGTGGTAGAGCAGGTGCAACTCCGCGCTCATGCGATTGAACTCCGTGGCCAGTTGGTGGATCTCCGCGATGCCGCCGGCCTCCACCGGTGTGCCCAGATGCGCCTTGTCTATTTGCACACGGCGCAATTGCTGTGACAACGCGTTCAACGGGCGCAGCGCGGTGATCTGCAAGGTGATCAGCGCCAGCGCCACGCCCAACAAGGTAACGAGGCCGGCGATGCCGATCACCTGATAACGCATGTGCCGCAGTTTATTTTGCAACGTCTTAACATCGCGCAGCACGGACGCCGTCAACACCGGCAGACCGGAACCGGTTTTGATCTGGTAAGACGCCACCAGGGTATCGCCCATGGCATTGGGTGGTGGCCAGGCAGCCGAACGATAAACGGGTTGACCACCGGGCGCGGTCAATTTCAGTGGGATGCCCAGATTGGATTCCAGGGTGAGTAGCGTATCAGTCGGGTCCGAGACCACCTGCAGGTAGCCGCCATGCGGCGGCGCGCCGACGGGAACGAGCACCGCATAGCGCGGCAGGCCGGTGGATGACAGGCACGCGGCGGAAAGTGTCTGCCGGCGGTCGACGCCCCGGCGACGGGTGGCGAGATCGATCAATTCCGGGCAGCCGTGTGTATTCAAGCCCGCATCACCCTGGGTCGAGGTGCCGATAATGTTGAAATCCCCATCGAACAACAAAAGCCGGCGCAGGCCGACCACCGTCGCGCCCGGCGATGGCGGGTGCAACGGCTTGTCCAGCAAGGGTGTGAGGTTTTCCCGGCCACCGGTTTCCAAGGCATGGCGGAACGCCGGGGTAGCTTGCAAGGCCAGCCCGAGGTCGCGTGCGTCGCTGTCCAGTTGGTGCAGGCGCTCGCCGACATTCGCCGCGATGAGCTCGGCCATGGCCTCGCGCTGGTTGTCCAGCGCCAGGTGTCGGTAGATTTCGCCGGTGGTCAGGGCCAGCGCCACGCCCAACAACCCCATCAGACCGATGGTGAGGCTCAGGGTGGTACGCATCGAATAACGCGGTTTTATCACACAGTTACCAGTATGTTCCTTGGCATGGAGTGCTGTCTTGGATCCAGGCCGTTGCCGTGACGCAAATTACACCGATAGTTGAGTGATGCGCTCGGATGAGGGTGGCGGTACTGGCACCGCCTCCGCATCCCACATTCTGGTGCGACGCGTTACATTCATATCAATATAATAGACGGTCCGCGCCACGTTGCCGGGCGCGGTAGGTAAGTCCGTATCGAGTCGGTGATCGGGTGTTATCGGCGTGGATGACACGACGCGGTGCTGCGGGCATTCTCCACATCCGCGCGGCGCGGGCAAGTAAATACATTGTATGCTGTGTATATAAGGATTTAATGATCTAATACGCAGCGACCGCCCTGCTAGAAGACGGGCGCACCGACGTCAGGATAGTGAGATGAAAACCATACTACTTTTGTCGTTGTCGAATGTATTTATGACCTTCGCCTGGTACGCCCACCTGAAGGATCTGCGCGACAAGCCGTGGCTCATCGCCGCCCTGGTGAGCTGGGGCATCGCCTTTTTCGAGTATCTGTTGCAGGTACCGGCCAACCGCGCGGGCTATGGCCAATTCAGCCTGGGGCAGCTCAAGATCATGCAGGAGATCATCGCCCTGACGGTATTTGTACCCTTCGTGCTGTATTATATGAAGGAGCCCCTGCGCCTGGACTTTTTATGGTCGGCGCTGTGTCTCGTGGGGGCGGCCTATTTTATGTTTCGTGCGCCATTAACGGGTGGGCAGTGATGAGTGATCCGTTTGATTTCGACCAGCCAGCGCGCTATGCGGTGATGGGTAACCCCGTCAGCCACAGCAAGTCGCCGCGCATCCACACGCTGTTCGCGCATCAGTTCCGCCACGCCATCGAATACACCGCCATCCAGGTGGACCCAGGCGGGTTCGCCCAGGCGGTGGACCACTTCCGCGCCTCGGGCGGTCAGGGCCTGAACATCACGGTACCGTTCAAACAGGAGGCCTTCTACCTGGCGGACCACATGAGCGAACGCGCGCAACTCGCGGGCGCCATCAATACCTTTAAGTTCGAGGCCGACGGCCGCTTGTTCGGTGACAATACCGACGGCACCGGGTTGGTGCACGACCTGGTGCACAATCTCGGCGTCAATTTAAAGAACAAAAATATTCTGGTCATAGGCGCCGGCGGCGCGGTACGCGGCGTGCTGGGCCCCTTGCTCAAACAGAACCCGGCCATGGTCATGCTCGTCAACCGCACGGTGAACAAGGCGCGGGACCTGGCGGTTGAGTTTTCCTCCCACGGCACGATTGAGGCCTGTGGCTTCGATGAACTGCGTGGCAAACATTACGACCTCGTCATCAACGGCACCGCCGCCAGCCTCAAGGGCGAAGTGCCGCCCCTGCCGGAGACCCTGTTCACCCGCGGCGCACTTGCCTATGACATGATGTACGGCGACAAGGCCCGGCCGTTTCTCGATTGGGCCCTGCTGCACGGCGCGGAACGGGCGGTGGACGGCCTCGGCATGCTAGTGGAGCAAGCGGCGGAGTCGTATCTCATCTGGCGCGGTGTGCGCCCGGAGACGCGGCCGGTGATTGAGAGGTTGCGTAGCGAGGGTTGAGGCAGGCGCGGTACAAGGTTGACACTCCTATTTTTAGATTTTTGATGTTTGACCAAAAAATTCTGCCTCTTGAGATCATATGTCATTTAGACTCCGTATGATATTGCTTGCGGTGCTCCCGTTTCTGATAGTGACGGGTGCTGTAACGTGGTTAAGTTTTAAAGAAATGCAATCTCTTTCCGATGAACAAATTAAGCTTGTTAATGAAAAGCTGCGGAAATCCAAGGAACATGCCCTAAAAAACTACGTAGACCTGGCTCAGGCTGCGATAGCGTCGGTACTACAAAACACCAGCCTGGATGAGAACACGGCACAACGGGAGGTCAAGCATATTCTCGATGGGCTCAATTATGGAAAAGACGGATACTTCTTCGTCTATGACAGCCGGGGTGTGAATCTGGTGCATCCTATCCAATCGGATCTTATCGGCAAGAACTTGTATAACCAGCAGGATATACACGGTGACCTGGTCATCAAGGCGCTATTAGAGGTCGCCAACAAGGGAGGCGGATACTACCTATACTACTGGAACAAGCCTTCCACCCATACAGACGAGCAGAAGATTGCGTATGTTATACGACTGCCGCCTTGGAATTGGATGCTGGGAAGTGGTCTATATATTGACGATATCTCGGCCGAAGAGGAGGTTATCCGGCAACAGCTAGCTGACAATCTCAAACGCAATCTTTCTATTATTATTCTTATCGTTGTGATAACAACGTCGCTCATTACCTTGTTGATGCTATCTATTAACCTGCATGAGGGTCGTCTTGCCAATCGTCGCCTACGCGGTCTCGCGCAGAACTTCGTAAAATTACAAATCCAGGAACGTCGGCATTTTTCCCGCGAACTACACGATGGGATCAACCAACTTATGGCCGCCGCAAAATTTAGAGTTGAATTTGCCATGAACCTGATCAAAAGCGAGAAGATGAACGGGAGTGAGCTTGAAAGCCTGGGGGCGGGTTTGAATATTCTTACGGAGGCCATCAAGGAGGTGCGCCGTATATCTCATGCCCTGCGTCCAGGATTGTTGGATAAAATGGGATTGGAAGTCGCCTTGCTGGACTTGTTCAATCAATTTCAAGAACGCGCCGGTATTGCTATAAAACACACACTCTTCATCAATTTGGCAGCGCGCTTGCCAGATGATGTGGAAATTACGTTGTATCGGGTTATTCAAGAGGCGTTGACGAATATTGAACGTCACGCGCGTGCCACAGAGGTTTCGTTGGAACTGGCGCAGGAGGCAATGCATGTAAAACTCGTCCTTCAGGACAACGGTCAAGGGTTTTCACCGGAAGATCAAGCGGCCGGCACTGAAGTCGGCATTGGGCTAACGCGAAAAACCGGGACAGATCTATTTTCTGCTAATAATGAAGTCCGAAGTAGCCAGAAAATAATTCTTCCCTCTTTACCGTAAGGAAGCTTAACAAAACCTCAAGGAGGAAAAATGGATATAGTTATACCGATCGTATTTCCCGACTATAAAGTTGCGGTTGAAGTACAAAAAACAAAAGTGGATGTATTTCCATGGGTGGCGTTCGACAATTTCAATATCCCGGCATACAGAGACAGGATTTCAAACCTAGGACATGCGGGAGTTCTTTTTGTAAATGGAAAAACTGGAGCATCCAAGTACTATGAGTATGGTAGATATGATCCACCAAAGAATCTTGGCCTGGTAGTGAAAGCTAGAAATTTACCTGATGTGATAGTAAAAAATGGCAAAATGGAATTCGGCTCCTTAAAAAATCCATTGTCATTCATTTCAAGAATTTCTGGCCAGTCAGGACGAATTCAGGGCGTCTATATTGAAGTGGATAACAAATTCGGCTCAATGCTTGAGTATGCTGAGCTTAGAAAATCTCAGAATTCGAATTCTAATCGAAGAGCATATGACCTGGTAACAAATAGCTGCATTCACTTTGTGAAAGGAATCACTCAACGGGCAGGAGTGGCTACACCATGGATGCTTGACCCACGGCCAAATTCTTATATAGGCGAGTTTAGAAATGATTTCCCAGACTTGGACTACAAGAATGATGTTTTGACAATCGAAGGCGTCGGCACATTTTAGGGGGCCAATTATGCAAATAAAATATCAATATAGGAAATGTGTACTGGCTCTGATTTTCTTGTTTGCTGTTGGGTGTGAAAGAGAGGCATCTACGCCTATTGAGCCTGATAGGCCATCTAACATCCCCGCCGCGTCTGTTTGGGTTGGAGGGCTCGACGGTGGTGTATTCGTACTAATTAAGAGATCAGAGAAACTTGGGAAAGATATGTACCTTGGGGAAATTTATTACATTTCCGGTGATTTAGCTTATAAAGGACCGATGAGGATTTTCCCCACGGGCTCTACAAATTTTGATTCAACAAAAAAAGAATCATTTGAAGGTTGGGATGGGGATAAACTGTATTTGAGAAACAATCAATACCTTAAGATTCAAGAGTAATGTTTGGCAAATGAAATATGGAATGCATAACACTCGCTTCGAGTGCGACCTCGTAAAGCGCTGCACGCTTTCCTCGTCGCCTCAAGCGGAGCATTAGGCATCTCCAGGAAAGACAATGGTTGATTGCTGCAACGATAAGGCTTGCGAGATCGAGGCGCTTCGTAATCGCCAGAGCGCGACGCTCAAGATAGTGCTGGGTATTAATGCTGTCATGTTCGTCGTAGAAATCACGGCGGGACTGGTCGCCAGTTCCGTCTCGCTGGTAGCGGATTCGCTGGACATGCTGGGTGATGCCCTGGTTTACGGCTTCAGCCTCTACGTTGTTGCACGCGGCGCAAGAATGAAGGCCATTGCCGCCTTATTCAAAGGCGGCATCATGGCGGCGTTTGGTCTTTTCGTTCTGGGGCAAGCGATTTACAAGATTATTATTCCGCATGTTCCAGTATTCCAGGCCATCGGCGCATTTGGCTTGCTCGCGCTGGCCGCGAATAGCCTATGTTTGGTTTTGCTCTGGCGGCATCGAGCCGACGACATAAATATGAGTTCAGTCTGGCTGTGTTCGCGCAACGACATTATTGCGAATATTTCGGTATTGTTCGCCGCCTTAGGAGTGTGGTTCACCAGTTCAGGTTGGCCCGATATCATGGTGGGCTTGGCACTTGCTGCCCTTTTCCTGCGGTCAGCGTCGTTTGTGTTGCGCAGTGCTATTGCGGAGCTGCGGGCAAACAATGCCTAACAAATCGCTCAACGTTTAGAGCGTAACGGAGAAAGGAGAGGCAAACATTATGAACAGCCCCGATACCGACAAAGTCTTCGCTGGCTCAATTCCGAAACTTTACGAAACGTATCTGGTTCCGTTGATCTTCAAACCCTACGCGGTAGATCTGGCGAATCGCCTGGTATCGAGATCGCTTACTCGCGTGCTGGAGATTGCCGCCGGCACGGGTGTCCTAACTCGTGCATTGGCGTCCGTGTTACCCGATCATGCCGCCATCATCGCCACGGACCTGAATCAGCCGATGCTAGACCTGGCTGCCTCGATCGGCACCAGGCACCCTGTGGAGTGGTGTCAGGCAGATGCCATGCAACTGCCCTTCCCGGACGCAACGTTTGACGCCGTTGTGTGCCAGTTTGGCGTTATGTTCTTCCCCGAAAAGACGAAGGCGTTTTCGGAGGCACGTCGAGTGCTCAGGTCGGGAGGGGTTTTCATTTTCAACGTGTGGGATCGGATCAAAGAAAACGAATTCGCCGACGTCGTGACGACGACACTCGAATCCCTGTTTCCTGAGGACCCGCCGCGCTTCCTGGCCCGCACGCCCCACGGCTACTGCGACTGTTCGACCATCGAACGAGACCTGGCAAGCAGCGGGTTCACCGCGTCCATCCAACTCAGCACGGTTGCGGCGCGTAGTCGGGCAGAATCTTTCCAGGACCCGGCGGTGGCGTACTGCCAGGGGACACCGCTCCGGAACGAGATCGAGGCGCGCGACGCCGCGCGGCTCGGCGAAGCAACGGACCTCGCGGCGGAAGCCATCGCCCGGCGGTTCGGGCGGGGGGCTGTAGACGGCAAGATCCAGGCACACATTATCACCATCGAAAACTGACGGTCGCGAATTGTGCGTGCAAAAGCTGACAAGAAAACCAGCCTATGCAAAAAACGCGTGACTGATTTTGCGCTAGACCGAAACAAGCAGTCTGATCTTACCCCGAATTCCCGGACACCCCGTTAAGAGAATATACTCTTAACCCAAGGTGACCCATGAAAACAAAGAAAGACATCAAGAAAACCGTACCGAAGACCCGCAACCACTACACCCCCGAGTTCCG